>DASQER010000140.1:0-3762 GCA_035633575.1 Thermoleophilaceae bacterium | reverse complement strand
CGCGCGCCGTCCACTGGAGTACCGAGCCACTCGGCCAGCTGCCCGTCGTTGATCTTCACGAGGTCGGGGCCGGCCTCCAGCGCGCTGTCGAGCGACGGCGAGGACAGGTCGACGAAGGCCGGCACACCGTTCGCGCGCGCTGTCGCGACCAACTCGCTGTAGACCGGGTTGGGCACGACCTCGGCAGGGTAGGAGCCGCATACTGCGAGCACGTCCGAACGGAGCGCCGCCGCGCAGGCGACCGACACCAGATCGTCGAGTTCGTGCCGCGACACCGGCTCGCTCCAGCGGCCGGCCAGGAACCGCCTTTCTCCCTGCCTGCGATCCACGACTGCGCAGCCGCTCGTTGTGGCGGTGCGCACCAGCCGGAGTTCGCCGGGGAGCGCCTCCAACAGGGGCTCGAGGACCGCGCCGACCTCGCCGCCGAGGAACGCGCACAGGACGGGATCCGCCCCGAGCTCGCCCGCCGTCCGCGTGACCCACACGCCCTGGCCACCCGGGTGCAGGTGGATGTAGTCGCCACCCCCGGGGCGCGCCTCGACCGTCACGGTGAGGAGCGGACTCGGACCGAAGACGGCGATGCTCGGTCGTCGTTCGGGCACGTCCATCGCCGCGCCAGCTTAGGTGGCCGGCCGCGCTCGGCAATCGTGGTGGACTACGGATCGCAATACGGAGCGCCCACCGATGTCGGCACCGGGGCGCGGCCGTACGGTCGGTCCAGCCACACCAACAAGGAGCGATCCAGATGCCTACCGGAACCACGAACGACCCCATCCATCACAGCTTCGCCGCCCCGCCGTTCGAGCGCGCGACGGTCGTCGACGCCATGCGCCTGGGCGTGGTCAGCTGCCCGCCGGACACGCCGCTGCGCGACGTGGCCCGCATCATGGCGACCTACCGCATCCACTGCGTCGTCGTGGCGGAGGTCGCCGACGGCGCGCCGCTGGGCGTGATCGCCGACATCGACGTGGCCGCCGCTGCCGCCGCGGGCGGCGACGCCGTCGCCGGCACGCTCGCCCGGACCGAGCCGATCTCGGTCAGCCCCGACGACTCGCTCGAGCACGCCGCCAAGCTGATGGCCGGGCACGAGGTCGCCCACCTCGTCGTGGTCCAGCCCCACAGCGGCCATCCGGTCGGGATCCTGTCAGCGCTCGACCTCGCCGGCGCGCTGGCCTGGGGAGGCACGGCCTAGACCCGATGAGCATCGTCGTGGGATACGACGGACGGCCCGAGGGCCGCGACGCGCTGGTCCTCGGTGCGTCCCTGGCGCGAGCGCTGCACGAGCCGCTGCTCGTGGCGTCCGTGTTCCCCTCGCCGGAGACCGCGCTCGGGCTCACCGCCGTGGAGCTCCGTGCCGAGGCCGAGCGGACCGCTGCCGAGGGGCTCGCAGAGCTTCCGGAGGACGTGGAGGCGACTGACGCCGTCGTGCCCGGTCGCTCCGCCGCTCAGGGGTTGCACGACCTCGCCGAGACGGAGCAGCCCGGCGCGGTGGTGGTCGGGTCTAGCCATCGCGGCCGGCTGGGGCGCGTACTGGCCGGAACCGCCGCGTCGGGGCTGCTCGCCACCTCGCCCTGCCCGGTCGCCGTCGCGCCGCGCGGGCTCGCCCGTCAAGGCGGCGCGCCGCTGCGGTCGATCGGCGTTGGATTCGACGACAGTCCGGAGTCGTGGAACGCGGTGCAACGCGCCGCGGCCCTCGGCGTGGCGACCGGCGCCACGTTGCGGGTCATCCACGCGCTCCTGCCGATCGTCGCCCCGCCCATGGCTCCGGAGGAGACCGAGCGGCTCACCAGCGAGCTCCGTGTCCGGCGCGAGCTCGCCCTGAACCGAGCGGCCGCCAGCGTCTCGAAGGACCTTCACGCCCACGGGCGGCTGGTCGTCGGCGACCCGGTACGCGTGCTGGAGAGCGAGGCCCGCGACGGACTGGACCCGCTGGTGCTGGGCTCTCGTGGGTACAGGCCGCTTCAGCGCGTTCTGCTGGAGAGCGTGTCGAGCGAGCTCGTGCGGCTCGCGCCGTGCCCCGTGATGGTCGTCCCCCGCTCGGTGGAGTTCGACCCCAGCGCCGGCGGGATGGCGGCGCGCGACGCGGTCACGCCCTAGGCGCATTCGCCCTCAGGTGGTCACGCGCGTACGCGTGCAGCAGTTCCTCCGTCGTCGCACCGGCCATGCCGTGGAACCCGGACGCCGTGGTGGCGGCGAAGTCCTCGATCGCCTTGCGCAGCAGACGCGCTCGCAACCGAACGTGACCTGACGTGTCCGCCGTCCCGCGTTCCGCCAGGTCGAGCATGTACGGCGCCACCGCGGGCAGCGAGAAGCGTTCGTCCGCTTCCGCGAAGTAGTACGTAATCGGGTAGTTCACGAGGTCGCGCTCCACCGCGATCAGACGCGAGGTCAGCTCCTGGTAGAGCCGCTCGGCCGGCTCGCCCTTCAGGTGCTCGAGCGCGCCCGGCTCCTCCTCGTCCGCGTCGCGCAGTAGCCGTATCTCGTAGGCGAGCGAGCGCCGCCGCGCGAGCACCGGGTAGATCAGCAGCAGCCACGAGATGCTGGCGCTGAGGAGGCCAAAGCCGAGGAGCGCTTCGAGCGGCGTCGCGAGCCGCAGCCAGTCCGCCGCCGGGACGACGTCGCCGAAGCCGACGGTCGTGAGCGTGACCAGCGAGATGTTGAGGGCATCGACCCAGTCGTGCCCGCCCTCGGAGGTGCCGCTGAACCCCTCGGAGAGGTGCGGCAGGTAGACGAGCGCCCAGCCGAACGCCAGTAGCGCCGCCCAGCACGCGATCACCACGAGCAGTCCCACGGGCCCGGCGAGCGCGAAGGCGCGCGGGCCCGGACGGGCGCGCCGGAAGGCCAGCCAGACGCCGCGGGCGAGCAGGCGCGCCAACGTTCCCCGGCCTTCCGGGTGAAACAGCGCGTCGAAGATGTCGCGTCCGGCGAGCCCGATCAGCAGGAGGCCGGCCGCTGTCGCGAGGACGGTCCCGACCAGGTCCACCGGCGTATTAGTAGCCGAGCCGCGCCAGGCGGGCGTCGAGCCAGGCCTCGAGCTCGGCGAGCAGGTCGTCAACGGGCCGGTCCGTGCGCAGCGGGAGATGCGCGCCCGGCGGGACCTCGTCGAGCGGCTCGAACTCGGCCCGCTGGCGCGCCGCGATCGCCGCGGTAGCGTCCGACACGTGCTCGGGATCCCGCTCGCGCCGCTCGGCCCGCTCGGCTACCACCACAGCCGGGGCGAGGCACTCGACGAACAGCGCCGTACCGCCGAAGGCCTCCGCAAAGGCCACCCGGTGGGCGCGCCGCCTGAAGGTCGCGTCGACTATCGCGCCTTCCGGGGTCGCCGCAGCGCGAGCCCCAAGCTCGTGGTACGTCCGCAGGCTTGCATCCTCCGAGTACTCGGTCTCCGGGGCGCGCTGCGCTGGCGCCAGCCCGGCCAGCTGCTTGCGCACCACGTCCGAGCTGAGGTGCGGGAGCCCGGAGACGTCAGCCGCTCGCTCCGCGAGATGGGTCTTGCCGGTGGCCGAACCGCCGCAGATCACGATCACGAGCGGACGGCGCGCGCGCCAGGCGAGTCGCCGGCCGACGTCCGCGAAGCGCTGTGCCTCCGCCAGCGAGCCGCCACGCTCGCCGGGTGCGAGCTCGTCCGCCCGCAGGCACGCAATCTTCGTACGCACCAAGGCGCGGTAGGCGGCGTAGAAGAAGAGCAGCGGGCGACCTCCGTAATCTCCGCCTGCCGACTCGTACTCGGCGATCAGAGCGACCGCGAGGTCCTCGGCTCCC
>DASQER010000139.1:0-1775 GCA_035633575.1 Thermoleophilaceae bacterium | reverse complement strand
TGCTGCTCCGAGGCAGTGACGGCGTGGCGCAACCGCTCGAGCTCCTCGGCGGCGGCCGCGTGCGCGGCCTGCTGGCGCTCCGCGCGCTCGTGGAGCGCCTCGGCGGCCTTGCGCTCGCGCTGGAGCGTCTCCCCGAGCCGGCGGCGGGCGTCGCGCTCCGCCTTGAACGCGCGCTCCAGCGTCTGAACGCGCCCGTCGAGGCGGCCGGACTCCGCAGCCTGCCGCTCCAGCCGCGTCAGCAGCTCCGAGGTCTCGAGCTCGGTCTCGACAGGCGAATCCGCGGGCGGCGCCTCGGCCAGCCACGGCTTGCCCGCCTCGCGATTGAAGCGCTCACCGGCCATGAACAACCTCCATCGGGGAAGCACGCATCCTAGCCCCGGAACCGGACGCCCTGAGTCAGGTCCGAGCCTGCTGGCGCTGGATCACGTTGCCGATCAGCTTCGTGACGGCCGCGTCGCCGGTCACGCGCACGTGTCCGCGCTCGTAGGCGTCCACCCAGTGCTTCAGCTGGCCCTCGGCCGCCAGCTCGTTGAAGTGCGAGCGCGAGACCGACACGTCCACGCGCGCATCCCCGGCCGGGTCCTTGTCGATCTGCGGGCCCGGCACCTCTACGCGCCAGATCGGCACGTCCCCATGGGAGCGCAGCTCGAGCCGGATCACGAGCTTGAGCTGCTTCAGCGCGGGCACTTCCTCCTGGAGGCGCTCGACGGCCTGCCTGATCAGAGTCCTGGTATCGCCGCTCGACACGCGACGAAGCCTAGATCTTGTTGCGCTCCAGCAGCTTCTTGCCGATGACCATGCGCTGGATCTCGGAGGTGCCCTCGCCGATCAGGAGCAGCGGGGCGTCGCGGTAGAGCCGCTCGATCTCGTACTCCTTCGAGTAGCCGTAGCCGCCGTGGATGCGAAATGCCTCCTCCACGACCTCCTTGCCCGTCTCCGAGGCGAACAGCTTGGCCATGCCCGCCTCGAGGTCCGAGCGCTGGCCCGCGTCCTTCATGCGCGCGGCCTTCAGCGTGAGCAGCCGGGCGGCCTCGATCTTGGTGGCCATGTCGGCGAGCTTGAACTCGATCGCCTGGTGCTCCGCGATCGGCTTGCCAAAGGCCTTGCGTTCCTGCGAGTAGCGCAGCGCCAGCTCGAGGGCGCGCTGGGCGATGCCCACGCCGCGGGCGGCCACGTTCACCCGGCCGACCTCGAGCGCGTCCATCATCTGGGAGAAGCCCTTGCCCAGGCCGTTCTCCTCACCGCCGAGGATGCGGTCCGGCGCACAGTGGTAGTCGTCATACACGAGCTCGGTGGACTCCACTCCCTTGTAGCCCATCTTCTTGATCTGGGGCGGCACGCGCAGCCCCTCGTTCTCCGCCGCGCCGGGCTCCTTCTCGGTGATGAAGCAGGTCATCCCCGTGTGGGGCGGGTCCGCCGCCGGGTCGTTCTTCATGAGCACGAAGACGATGCCGGAGCGCAGCCCGTTGGTGACCCACATCTTCTGTCCGTTCAGCTGCCAGTAGCCGTCGTCCGTCTTCTTGGCGGTCGACTTGATGCCCTGCACGTCGGAGCCGACCTCAGGCTCGGAGAGCGAGAACGCCGCCCGGATCTCGCCGGTGGCCATACGCGGCAGGAACTCCTGCTTCTGCTCGTCGGTCCCGAACTTCATCAGCAGGTACGAGCCGATGAAGTGGGTGTTCACGATCCCGGACACCGAGATCCAGCCGCGCGAGAGCTCCTCCACGATCATCGCGTAGGTGGTGAGGTCGAGCCCCATCCCGCCGTACTCCTCG
>DASQER010000138.1:0-7635 GCA_035633575.1 Thermoleophilaceae bacterium | reverse complement strand
CGTTTGGGACCACCAGCCGCTGCTGATGGAGATCACGCGCGCCGCCGGCATCGAGACCGTCTACCTGACGGACAACCCGGTGTTCCAGGGCGAGCGCTTCGCCGACGTGCGGCGCCCCGGCGGCGACCCGGCCGCGGCGGTCGGCTCCGGCATCGACCAGGAGCTCCTCCCCTCCTTCAAGCGCCTGACGGCGGCGACCGAGCGCACCACCCGCGAGGGCATCCGCGCGCTGCGCGAGCTGAGGCGCGGCGGCCCGTTCCTGCTGGCCGTGGACCCGTTCGACCCGGTCGACGCCTACGCCGCCCCGCCGTTCTACGTGCGGCCAGGCCGCATGGAGGACGACGGGCTCGGCTTGACGGACGGACGGCTAGTGGAGCTCCAGTTCTCCGACCGTGACATCGACCGCGTGCGCGAGGCGTACGTGAAGCACGTCGAGACGGTTGACGACCAGCTCGGCAAGCTGATGGACGAGGTGCCGGATGACACCGTGGTCTTCGTTCTGGGCGACCACGGCCTCGCGCTCGGCGAGCACGGCTACCTCGGCCGCGCCGCTCCGACCTCCCACCGCATCTCCTACGAGATCCCGTACCTGATCCGCCACCCGGGCGGGCAGAGCTCGGGCGACGACGTGAACTGGTACGCCTCGACCCACGACGTGGCGCCCACGCTGCTGTCCTTCCTCGGCGTGGACATCCCCGGGAGGATGGACGGCGAGGACCTCACCGCCCTGTTCGACGACGTCGACGAGGAGGACCTCCCGGAGCGCCCGAAGTCGGTCACCGCCGTGGGCTCCCAGATCATCATCCGCGACCGCCGCTGGCTCGTCGTGGCGGACCGCGAGCGAATCGTGCGCCGGATGTTCGACGACGACGAGGAGGTCGAGGACGACATCACGCGCTTCGACAACATCGCGAACGAGGACCCGGGCAAGCTGACCGAGCTGTCCATCGCCTCGGTGACCGTCGCGGGCGGCACGCTCCCCGAGTTCGGGCCCGACGGCGCGCTGCGCCCGCCGCGGGAGCACGGGGACGACGACACCGACGACGACGGCATCCCGAACGACTTCGACCCGTTCGACAACGACGCGCCCGAGGACGGCGTCACGAAGAAGGACCTCCAGTTCGACGGGCGCATCCCCGAGGGCGGCGAGCTGCCGCTGAAGGACAAGCGGTGACCGAGGCCGCCGCCGAGCGCCGGAACCCATCGCCCGAGTTCCTCTACGAGCACAAGTGGCGGATCTTCGGCGTGATGATGATCGGCTGGGCGATGTCCCTGCTGGACGTCTCGATCGTGAACATCTCGATCCCGGAGCTGCAGGACGAGATGTCGACCGACATCGGCACCGTCACGTGGGTCATCAACGCCTACAACATCGTCTTCGCGATCCTGCTCGTGTCGATGGGCCGGCTCGCGGACCAGTTCGGGCGGCGCAGGTTCTTCGTGCTGGGGCTGGCCGTGTTCACGGGCGGCTCGGCGCTGTGCGCGGCCGCCTGGTCGATCGAGTGGCTGATCGTCTTCCGCGTGCTCCAGGGCGTCGGCGCCGGAATTCTCGCGCCGCTCGGCTTCGCGATGACGGTGCTCGTGTTCCCGCCGCAGCGGCGCGGCTTCGGGCTCGCCCTGATCGCAGTCGTGGCGCTGGTTTCGTCGGCGGCCGGCCCGGTGCTGGGCGGTGTTCTGATCGAGATCGCGAGCTGGCACTGGATCTTCCTGATCAACATCCCGTTCGGGATCGTCGGCATCGTGCTCGCGCTGCGCTGGTGGCCGGAGACATGGGACCTCTCGGCGGCGGGCAAGAGCGTGGACGTGAAGGGCATGCTTCTGCTCGGCGGCGCCGTTCTGTTCCTCACGATGGCGCTGGTCGAGGCCAACCCCTTCGGCGGCGACCTGGCGCTCTGGCTCAGCCTGATGCAGGGGGCGATCCTGCTCGGGGTGCTGTTCTTCTGGTGGGAGCGGCGCGCCACGGACCCGATGATCCCGCCGGGCCTCTTCGACAACCGGCAGTTCCGGAACGCCAACATCGGGATGCTCTTCTTCGCCGCCGGGGCGATCGGCTCGCTGCTCCTGCTGTCGCTCGTCTTCGTGAACCCCTGGGGCTACACGCAGCTCGAGGCCGCTCTGGCGATCGTCCCGATACCGCTGTGCGGCCTCCTGGCATGGCCGTTCGTCGGAAAGGCGGCGGACACCCGCCCGCCCGGCGAGCTCGCCAAGCCGGCGCTGATCGTGATGGCGATCGGGATGCTGTGGGTATCGTTCCTGCCCTCCACCGCCGGCGACGCCTGGGCCTACATCCGCATCCTGCCGGGCCTCCTTCTGATCGGCACCGGACTCGGGATCGGCTTCCCGGCTCTGAACGTCGGTGCGATGGGCGCGGTGACCGGGCAGGAGCTCGGCCTTGCGTCGGGAGTGCTGAACACGGCCCGTCAGCTCGGCGCCGCGATCGGAGTGGCGATCCTGATCGCGACCTTCGGCGGGGCGCTCCACGCGCACATGTCCTGGTTCGCCGACGAGGAGATCGAGGACATCGTGGACGACTGGGAGATCCCGACGCCGCTCGCTGGAATGGTGATCCAGTCGACGCTGCACGACTACACGGGCGGCACCGAGGACCGCTTCGAGCCGAAGCCCGGCTTCGACGAGGAGATCGTCCGCCAGACCGCGGGCTCGGCCCGCGAGGGCTTCGCGTGGGCCTTCCGCCAGGCGGCCATGCTCGTGCTGTCGGCGCTGCCGCTGATGGGCGCCCTGCGACGAACGCCCGCGCAGGCGCGAGCGGCGGCCATGGCCGCCGCCGGCCAGGGCCCGCCGCCGCCGAACGACGGCACTGAAGCGGACGGCGCCGACGGGGATGGCGCCCCGCGCGGGGCGCCCACGCCCGGCGCCGAGCCCCGCCCGGCCTGACGCTGTTGAGCTTTGCCCTGTATTTCAGGGTCAACTGCAACGGCGTCGCGCGGACCGCCGCGGCGGGCGGACCTGCGACCCCTCAGTGCTCTTAGTTCAGGCGCTCGGCGCGGGCTCGCGCTCCGCGGAGCCCGACCCGGAGAGGCGCCGATCGACGTAGGCCACCAGCTTGCGGGCGGACTCCTCGGGCGACTCGGACTCGGTCTCCAGGGTGAGCTCCGCGGACACGGGCTCCTCGTACGGGTCCGAAACGCCCGTGAACCCCTGGATCTCCCCGGCGCGGGCGCGCTCGTAGAGGCCCTTCACGTCGCGGCGCTCGCACTCGTCCACCGAGGCCTGCACGTGCACCTCCACGAAGCGCTCGCCCATCCGGGCGCGGGCCTCGTCGCGGGTGCCGCGATAGGGGGAGACGGCCGCCACGAAGGTCACGACGCCGTTGCGCGAGAGCAGGTCGGCGACCCAGGCGATGCGGCGCACGTTCACGTCGCGGTCCTCGCGCGAGAAGCCCAGACCGGCGCAGAGGTTCTGGCGCACGTCGTCGCCATCCAGGACCTCGACGTGGTGGCCGCGGTCGCGCAGCTCGCCCGCCGCGAGCCGGCCGACGGTGGACTTGCCCGAGCCGGACAGCCCGGTGAGCCAGAAGCAGAGGCCCGCGCCCCCGCGCGCGGGGGCGGCCAGCGTGCCGTGCGCGATCGGCCCCAGGTTCGGCTCGCAGCCGTGCAGGTCGAAGGCCCGGAAGCGGCTGAACAGCCGGTGGTCCGGGCCGTGGTAGTCCGAGGAACCGGTGCTGAGCAACCCGAGCTCCTCGCAGCGCTGCGCCAGCAGCAGGGTCTGCTCCCGCGTGTGCGAGGTGTAGAAGACCTCCACGCCGTCCAGACCGGCCGCGCGGTAGCGCTCGATCGCGGCACAGACGTCGCCGCTGTCCTCGATGTCCCAGAACGGGTGCGCCCAGACGGCCGCTCCAGCCGCCTCGTGTATCCAGCCGATCGCCTCCTCGACGGTCGGGTGGGTGCGCGCCACGTACCCCGGCTTGCCCTGGATCAGGTACGCGGGGATGAAGGAGGAGACGTCCGCGTGCCCCTCCGCGGCCAGGCGCTCCGCGTTCGCCGGGTGCGCCAGCACGGCGGCGGCGAGGTGCGGACGCCCCACCGGCTTGCCGGACGCCTTGCGCGCCTCGATCGGCGCCGGGTCGACCTCGAAGCCCAGCTCGCGCAGGCGCTCCGCCATGGCGTCGGCGCGGCGCTCGCGGTCCGCACGGGCGTCCAGCAGGCGCTCTCCGAGGAGCGCGCTGCGGTGGTCGATCCCGTAGCCGAGCACGTGCAGATCCTCGTACCGGCCATCGACCGCCGAGATCTCGGTGGCCGCGACCACGCGCACGCCCTGGACCGCGCCTGCCGCGAGCGCCTCGTCGACGCCGTCGACCGTGTCGTGGTCCGACAGGGCGAGCAGCTCGACACCCGCCCGGGCGGCGTTCTCGACCACCTGAGCGGCCGGCAGCTCGCCGTCCGAGTGAAGCGAATGCGACTGTAGGTCGAAGACAGGGGCGCTCACGGCGAGCCACACATTAGAGGGTGGGCCCGCCGCGAACCGAGGTCTGCCTAACGCGCGACAGGTGTGCTGGGGGGCCCCTCGTCACGGCCGACGACGGCCCTGTAGATGCCCAGCAGGATCATCGTCCCGATGATGGCGCCGATCAGGCCGCCGAGGTCGAACATGTCGTTGTCACCGATGCCAAGCAGCTCGGTGAACAGGAAGAAGCCGACCAGGGCGCCCGCCAGCCCGAGCAGGATCGTTACGAAGAACCCGCCGGGATCGTCCCCCGGCATCAGTGCCTTTGCGATGAATCCGGCCACGAGGCCGAGAATGATTGCTCCGATCATGAGACCCCTCTACCCGCTCAGTCCACGGGTATGCCATGTCGCATGGTGTTCTCGGTCACCACGCGCGGCTCGACGAACTGCAGCAGGTAGTCGGGCCCGCCCGCCTTGGAGCCGATCCCGGAGCGGCGGTTGCCCCCGAAGGGCTGCCGGCCCACCATCGCGCGCGTTATCCCGCGGTTGACGTAGAGATTGCCCACCGGGAGCCGGGCGGCCACACGTTCGACGGTCGCGGGGCTGCGCGAGAAGAGGCCGCCCGTCAGACCGAACGGCAGCGACTCCACGATCTCGCAGGCCTCGTCCACGTCCTTCACGCGCGTGACCGCGAGCAGGGGGCCGAAGATCTCCTCGCGCACGACCGGCGAGTCCTCCGGCAGGTCCGCGACCAGCGTCGGCGGCACGAACCAGCCGCCACCGGGCACGCCCTCCGCCTGCGCCACCACGCTTCCCTCGGCGAGCGCGGCGTAGCGGCGCACGCGCTCCTGCGCCTCGCTCTCGATCACGGGCGGCACCTCGGTGGCGAAGCGCTCCGCCTGTCCCACGTCGAGCACCTGCACCGCGCCGGCGAGGCGCTCGAGCAGCGTGTCGGCGGCGGCCTCGTGCACCAGCAGGCGGGCGGCGGCCGAGCACTTCTGGCCCGCGTAGCCGAAGGCGGAGTAGAGGACCTCGGGGACCACCTCGTCGAGGTCCGCGTCGGCATCCACGATCACGCAGTTCTTGCCGCCCATCTCGGACACAACGCGCTTCACGTGACCCTGCGCCTCCGGTGTCTCCGCGGACGCCCGGACGATGTCGAGACCGACGGCGCTCGACCCCGTGAAGGCGATCACGTGGACGCGCGGGTCGCGCACGAGCGCCGCGCCGGCCTCGCCGTAGCCGGGCAGCAGCGAGAGCGCGTCGCGCGGCACGCCGGCCTCGTGCAGCGCCTCCACGAGCGCGCCGGCGCTGCCGGGCGACTGCTCCGCGGGCTTCAGCACGGCCGCGTTGCCGACCGCGAGCGCGGCGGCGGTCATGCCGCAGGGAATGGCGAGCGGGAAGTTCCAGGGCGCGATCACGGCGGCCACGCCGCGCGGGGCGTAGCGCATGGTGTTGCGCTCTCCGGGCACCTGCACGAGCTGGCGGCCGGCGTCCAGGTCGAGCGCCTCGAGCGCGTAGTACTCGAGGAAGTCGATCGCCTCGCACACGTCGCCGTCCGCCTCCGGCCACGGCTTGGCGCACTCGCGCACCTGCAGCGCCGCGAGCTCGAGGCGGCGCTCGCGCAGGATCGCCGCGGCGCGCCGCAGCACCTCGGCACGCTCGGCGGCCGACCGGGCGCTCCAGTCGCGGAAGCCGCGCTCCGCGGCCTCGACCGCGGCGGCGGCGTCGGCCTCGGTCGCGCTGCCAGCCCGGGCCACGAGCCGCTCCGGCGCGCCCGGATCGGTGGAGTCGAGGCCCGAGGCGGCGCCGCGGTCCGCGCCCACCAGGATCGGCACCTCGAGCGGCAGCCGGGCGTCGAGCGCGCGCAGCGCCTCCAGCAGCGACTCGCGCACGGGGGCGCGGCGCAGCTCGAGGATCGGCTCGTTGCGGAACGCCGCGCTTGCGGCCGCGGCGCCGCTCACGGCGCCGCCAGCAGCTGCTCGATCGGGGTCCCACGCTGCTGCTCGCCCAGGAAGGACTCGTTCGACGTGTTCTCGAGCAGGCGGCGCACGAGGTAGGCCATGCCGGCGACCATGTCGCCCACCGGGCAGTAGATCCGCACGCGCTGGCCCTGGTCGGCGAGCGCCGCGGCCAGGTCATCGCCGAGGCCGCGCAGCACCTGGAACTCGACGTCGCGGTCCTCGCGGCCCAGCTCGCGCGCCGCCGCCACGGCGTGCGCCACCGAGCGCAGGTTGTGAGACGCGATCGCGGGGCGCACGTGCGGCCAGGCCTCGAGCAGCCGCCGCGTGAGGGCCTCGAAGTTGCGGTCCGAGTCGCGCTTGTCCTCGAACACGGGCGGAGTCCAGCCGTGCTGGCGGGCGTCCACGACCTCGTGGTCCCAGTAGGCGCCCTTCACGAGCCGCACGACGAGCGGCTGCTCGCGCGGGCTCGCGCTCGCCCAGTCGAGCACCTGCTCGAGCTGCCCGGGCGACTCGCGCAGGTAGGCCTGCATCACGATCCCGGCGGACGGCCCGGCACGCAGCTCCGGCTCGTCGAGCAGCTCGAAGACGAGGCCGAGCGTGGCCTCGACGGTGTCCACGGACTCCATGTCGATGTGCAGATGGGCCCCCAGCTCCTTGGCGCGCACCAGCAGCGGCCGCATGCGGCGGGCGGCGTCCTCTCGCCCCACCTCGGGCGCCTCAGGCCGCAGCAGCGGGGTCAGCGCCGACACCTTCACGGACAGGTTCACGCGCGGCAGCGTCCCGAGCGAGTCGGCCTCCAGCACGGGCCGCTCGGGCCACGACGCCGCCGCCGCGGCGAGCGTCTCAAGCGCGTCCATGCAGCGCTTGGCGTAGCGATCGGCCTCCGCCTCGGTCACGGTCGCCTCGCCGAGCAGGTCGAGCGAGACGGCCGCGCCGTTCTCCCATAGATGGCGGATCGTCCTGAGCGCGGCCTTGGGCGTCTCGCCGGCGATGAAGCGGTGGGCCATGTGGCGCACGCCGGCCGCGGCCGCGGCGCCGAGGGCGGCGCGCCCCGGCTTGCTGCCCGACATCCGCATGGCCGCCTCGATCGGCGGCGGGCGCTCGTCCAGCTCCTCGAGGTAGCCGGCGAGGTGGCGGGCGAGGTCGTCGAGCGAGCGACAGGCCGGCGTCACGTCCACGAAGCGAAACAGCGCGGCCCGCAGCTCCGCATCGTGCGAGGCCCATTCCATCGCCCTCTCGTCGAGCGCGCGCAGCGGATGGCGGGA
>DASQER010000137.1:0-2827 GCA_035633575.1 Thermoleophilaceae bacterium | reverse complement strand
CCGATCGACGCCCTGAAGATCGATCGTTCCTTCGTGAGCCGACTGGAGCACGGCGCGAGCGCCGCGGTCCTCGTGAAGGCCATCCTCGACCTCGCCGCGAGCCTCGGCAAGCGCGCGATCGCCGAAGGCGTCGAGACCGAGGCGCAGTCCGCGCGTCTGCGCGCCCTCGGCTGCCGGCTGGTGCAGGGCTACCTGTACGGCCGGCCGATGCCGCAGGCGGACGCCGAGCGGTGGCTGGAACGGTCGCTCGTGCCGCGCTGAGGGCGTTCACAGTCCGTCCCTCGGAGACGCGGGGACCTCCGGCCGCGCGCGGAGCTCGGTTCGTGAGGGTGGCCTTCGCGGTGACGCGGGCCGGAGCTCCGCGTTGTGGCCGTACGAGGCCGGCAGGAGACGTCCCCCGTCGACGATCCGTCGATGGGAGGTGGGTCGCATGCGCGCCACCGTTCGCCCCCGGCTCGCTGATCTGGCGGGGGATGAAGGCGATCAGCCTCTCCGGCGCCGGTCCGCCGCTCTGGGAGTCGCTCCGGGCCGAGGTCGCGAAGGCTGAGAAGAGCGTCCAGAAGCCCTGAAGGCGTCAGCTTCGCCGCTGCATGGTCACCTCTGCGCCCGAGCCGTGTCCGACACCACCCTACTCCCGCCGGAGGAGCTTGCGGAGCAGCAGGGCGATCTCCGGCGGGACGACGGACTGCTTGTCGAGCTCGGCGATGTTCCGCCACGCGTCGGCGCTGTCCGGCGTGATCTCCACCACCTTGCGAAACGACGCAAGCGCGCGGCTCGGCAGGCCCTGGTAGCGGTAGATGACGCCGAGATAGTAGTGGGCCTCGGCGTGCTGCGGTTCCTGCTCCACGACGGCCAGGAGCAGTTCCTCGGCCTGCTTCACCCAATCCGGGTCGCGCGCGTAGATCTGCGCCAGCAGTACCCGCGCCCGTTGGCGCGCTGCTCCCTCGACGCGCGGCAGTGTGGCCTCGAGCAGCGGCAGCGCCTCCCAGTGACGCTCGCGCGCGATGCAGTCGGCCGCCCGCGCGAGGGCGGCCTCGGGGTCGCCGATCTCCGTCGGCGCCGGCGCGCCCGCCTCGCCCCGCGCCAGCTCGCGCTCGTAGCGCGCGCGCAGCCGCGGGCTGCGCAGCACCTCGTAGGCCTCGCCGAGCTCGTTGAACACGGCCTCGAGCTCCTGGCGCAGGTCACCGAGGCCGACGTCGTGATGGGCGTCGGGGTGGAAGCGCTTGGCCAGGCGGAAGTACGCCTCGCGGATGACGGAGTCGCCCGCGTCGCGGGAGATCCCGAGCACCTCGAAGTGCGTGCACCGGCCGAGCGAACTGTATTTGTCAACGATGTCGCGGCGGCGGGAGTCGAGCGCGAGCGCCGAGGAGAGCGCCTCGCGCGAGAGCACCACGGTGGGCTCGGGCGGCGGCGCAAGGTCCGGCAGGGGCAGGCTGACCTTCGGCGCCTCCGGCAGCTTGCCCGCCAGGAACGCCTGCAGGTCCTCGCGGCGCAGCACGATCGTGGGCTCGCCACGAGGCGCCTCGGGCGGCTCCAGCGCGTCCATGCGCATCGTCGGCTCCGCGGGCAAGGGCACCTGCGGCAGCGGGTGCGTCCGGTCCACGCCGCCCGGCGCGTCGGCGGCCGGACTCGGCGGGCTCTCCGGCCGCTTCTTGGGCAGGCTCGGGAACGAACCCGTGCGGTCGGGGTATTCGATGATGCCGGTGTTCAGCAGCGCGAAGAGGCTGAGCCGTGCCTCCTCCCGCTTCAGCGCGATCCGCTCCACGATCTGCCGTGCGGTGAGGCTGCCGCTCGCCGCGGAGACGACCAGCCAGTCCTCCGCGGTGAGGTTGAGCCGCTGGAAGCGCAGCAGCGGGTCGCTGGAGAGCGAGACGACGCGGTCGATGTCGCCGAGGTTGTAGCGAACGACGTCCGGATCCTGCACGGCGCGGGACGCGCGCAGGATCAGGTCGCCCGTGGAGTACGGCAGCGTCGTCTCCTCCTCGCCCGTCGGTCGGTCCGAGACCTCGCGGAAATCGTACTCGCCGTCCGACCATGAGAGCGCCCGGGAGAGCACTGTGTCGACGTGCGCCGCGACCACCTCGCGCAGCGTGGCCTGGTTCAGGATGCCGAGGTCGACCAGCACCGCTCCCAGCCGCTTGCTGTCGCGCAGGACGAAACCAGTGGCCCGCTTCAGGTCGGCGTCGCTCAGGCGACCCTGCCGCACGAGCAGATCGCCCATACGATCCTCGCGGACGTTCGTCGCGGCGTTCGTGATGTTCCCTCCGTGGAACAGCACGCGACGCACCTCGCGCTCGTAGCGCAGCGTCAACTCCCCCGTGCGCCGGCGCACGTAGATGCGGCGCAGGACGACCGGCAAGACGCCCTCCCAGAGCGGCCCCTGGAGTTCCACCTGCGCAGAGTCTACCGCGGAGCCGGGCGGCCCGTGGCCGCATCGAGCGGGACGCGCCGCACCGCCCCACCGCCCGAGTCGGCTTGCGCAGCGGGCCCCGCGTCCAGTAGCATCGGCCACGCATCGCAACAACCAGCCGTCGATCCGTGCCCCGCACGCGGCGTGAAGGCCGCGCCTGGGGGTGGCATGCCCGTGGCGCGTTCGGCCCGCCCGTGGGCGCCCTGCGGTGGCGGCGGCACAGTCGGGCCGCTGATCGGTCTTCGGTCTCGCCCAGGGGGGAGGCGAGGCATGCGATGCCGATGAAGCCGGGTGATGACGACAAGACACCGGTGTGGCGGCAGGTCCTCGCGGGCGTCACCGCCTTGGTGGTTTCGCTGCGAAGGGGCCTCGCGGGCGCTCCGCTGGCCGCGTCGTAAATGTCTTGCCTGGTGGGTT
>DASQER010000136.1:0-2770 GCA_035633575.1 Thermoleophilaceae bacterium | reverse complement strand
GTGGGCCGATCGATCTTGCGGTGCTCGCGGTTGAGCGCGCGGATCTCCTGCTCGCCGACGAACGCGATCGCCACGTGGCCGTCGTCGATGCCGGCCGCGTCGAGCGCCGCGAGGGCTGGAGGACGCAGCCCGTCGGGCACGTCGATGAGCTCGAGCAGGATCAGCCCTGCTGCCGCCTGGCCTGCCGCAGCGCCGGAGCCTGCTGCTCGGCGTACTCGTTGTACGCGGCGACGATCCGCTGCACGAGCTTGTGGCGCACCACGTCCTCGCCGCCGAAGCGCACGAACTCGATGCCCTCCACGTCCTTCAGGATCTCGCCGATCATGACGAGCCCGGAGCGCTGGTCCTTCGGAAGGTCGATCTGCGTGATGTCGCCGGTCACGACCATCTTCGAGTTGAAGCCGAGCCTGGTCAGGAACATCTTGATCTGCTCCGGGCTCGTGTTCTGCGCCTCGTCGAGGATGATGAAGGAGTCGTTCAGCGTGCGGCCGCGCATGAACGCGAGCGGCGCGACCTCGATCACGCCGCGCTCGAGGTGCTGGTTCACCTTCTCCGGCTCGAGCATGTCGTAGAGCGCGTCGAAGAGCGGGCGCAGGTAGGGGTCGACCTTGGCCGCGATGTCGCCGGGCAGGAAGCCGAGCCGCTCGCCCGCCTCGACCGCCGGCCGGGTGAGCACGATGCGGTTGACCTCGCGGCGCGCCAGGGCGGCGACCGCCATCGCCACCGCCAGGAAGGACTTGCCGGTGCCGGCCGGCCCCACGCCCACCGTGATCGTGGCGCGCCGGATCGCGTCGACGTAGCGCTTCTGGTTGACGGTCTTGGGCGCCACCTTCAGTCCGCGGTGGCGCCAGACCACGTCCTCGAGGATGCGGCTGGGGCTCTCGTGACGGTCGAGCGCGCCCGCGACCGCCTCGATCGTGCCGGGGGCGATCTCGTGCCCCTGGCGCACGAGGTCGGTCATCTCGCGCACCACCGTGCGCGCCATCGCGACCGCCTCGTCGTCGCCGTCGAGCGTGAGCACGTTCCCGCGCAGGAACACCTCGCAGTCGAGGTGCCCCTCGAGCGTCTTCATCACGACGTCGCCCGGGCCCGCGAGCTCGGCGGCCACCTCGTTGGGGAGCTCGAGCTGCGTGCGCACTACGGGGTCAGCTTCTCCTTGACCACCGCGCTCACGCGCTTGCCGTCCGCGCGGCCCTTGACCTTCGGCATCACGAGCGCCATGACCTTGCCCAGCTCCTGGGGCGAGGAGGCCCCGGACTCCGCGACCGCGTCGCCGACGATCGCCGCCAGCTCCTCGTCGGAGACCTGCTCGGGCATGTACGAGGCGATGATCTCGGCCTCGCGCTCCTCGGCCTCGGCCGCGTCGGTGCGGCCGCCGTCGCGGTACGCCTGCGCCGCCTCGAGGCGTCGCTTGCGCTCGCGCTGGAGCACCTCCACCGGGTCCACACCGTTCTCCTTCTCCGCCTTCTGGAGTGCGTCGGCGATCAGGCGGAGCGCGTGCACGCGCTCGCGCTCGCCCGCCTTGAGGGCGCTCTTCACGTCATCCTGCACCTGATTCAGCAGCGACATCCAGTTCAAGTGTAGGTGGGACCATGCAGAACATCCGGGTCGCGACGTTCGACTGCTACGGCACTCTGATCGACTGGGAGGGCGGCGCCGCGTCGTTCCTGTACGAGCTGGCGCGCCGCCACGAGCGCGAGCCGCCGCCCGGACGCGAGCTGCGCGCGCGCTGGGAGGAGCTCCAGTTCGAGCGCCTCCGGGGCGACTACCGCAGCTACCGCGACGTGCTGGCCGACAGCCTGGCCGAATGGGCCGGCGAGCGCGGCTACCGCTGGAACGAGAGGGACGGCGAGGCGCTCGCGCGCTCGATGGAGAGCTGGCAGCCGTTTCCGGACACCGTCCCGGCGCTGCGTGCCGCCAAGGAGGCCGGCCTGCGGCTCTGGATCATCTCCAACACCGACCGGGCGATCATCGAGCACTCACTGCGCCACCTCGAAGTCGAGTTCGACGGGGTGACCGTGGCCGAGGACTGCCGCGCCTACAAGCCCGCGGACGCGCCCTTCCAGCACGCCCTGCGCGAGATCGGCGCCGACCCGGCCGAGATCCTGCACGTGGCGTTCGGCTTCAAGTACGACCTGGCGGCCGCCCAGCGCCACGGCCTCCGCACCGCCTGGGTGAACCGCGGCCAGGAGCCCGCGCCCGGCCCCGAGAGGCCGGACCACGAGTGGACCGACCTCTGGCCGCTGGCCGAGCTGGCCGGCGGCGTCTAGTCCGGCAGGATCGCTACGACCCGAGCAGGCGCCGCGCTCGCGCCGACGATCTTCAGCGGGAAGCAGGCCACCTGGAAGCCCGTCGGCGGCAGCTGGCCGAGGTTCACGAGGCGCTCGATCTGCGAGTACGGGATGTCGGCCTGGTGGGCGGCCCAGAAGACGCCCGCCTTGTCGTGTTCGAGCGCGTCCTGGGCCTGGAGGTGGAGCGGGCCGTCCCAGCCCCAGGCGTCGATGCCCATCACGCGCACCCCGCGCTCGTAGAGCCAGCAGGTGGCGGCCACCGTCATCCCGGGGCCGAGCGCCATGTAACCGGGCTCCTCGACGAAGGCGTCGCGGCCGGTCCGCACCAGCACGATGTCGCGTTCGCGCAGCTCGTGGCCGATGCGGGCGAGCTCCGCCTCGACGTCGGGCACGTCGATCGTCTCACCCTCGTCCTTGGCGGTCATGTCGAGCACCACGCCCGGCCCGAAGAACCACTCGAGCGGCAGCGCGTCGATCGT
>DASQER010000135.1:0-2467 GCA_035633575.1 Thermoleophilaceae bacterium | reverse complement strand
TGGTGAGACACAGGGGGCTTAAACCCCCCGGCCCTTGCGGGCGTGTGGGTTCGAATCCCACCCCGGGCACCTCGGCGTGACGCCACCCCGCCCCACCGTCCACGTCGTAGGGCGCCTGGGACGCCGCGCTGCCGATCGTGGTCGACGGCCGGACCTGAGTCCCGGGCACGCAACTTTCCCGGTGCTACGGTGTCACCGAGGCGGGTACACGCGCTCTCCATGGAAGCTTCCGCACTCAGGCACTCCGCAGCACTGCCGGCTCTGGCCGGGCGCTCTCCGCTGCTGCGGCTGCAGTCCGACGAACGCCTGATCGCGCTCACCAGGCGCGGCCACCACGGGGCCTTCGAGGCGCTCGTGCAGCGCTACCAGCCGCGCCTGCTCGCCTTCTGCAGGCACATGCTCGGCTCCCAGGAGGACGCGGAGGACGTGCTCCAGGAGGTCTTTACCGCGGCCTTCAAGGCGATCCGCGCCGACGACCGGCCGATCAACGCGCGCCCGTGGCTGTACCGGATCGCGCGCAACCGCTCGCTCAACCATCTGCGGCGCCCGCGGGCCGCCGGCCAGGACTCGATGGACGTCTTCGAGCGCGACGGCGGCACCACGACGGCCGACACGGTCCACAAGCGCGAGGAGTTCCGCCAGATCGTCGCGGACGTGCACCAGCTGCCCGAGACCCAGCGCACCGCCCTGCTCCTGCGCGAGATCGACGCGCTCTCGTACGACCAGATCGCCGAGTCGATGGACACGACGATCCCGAGCGTCAAGTCGCTGCTCGTGCGCGCGCGCGTGTCGCTCGCGGAGGCGGCGGAGGCGCGGCTGCTCACCTGCGGCGAGGTCCGGCTCGAGCTGGCTCAGGTGGCCGAGGGCCTCGCGCGCACCACCGCACCCGTTCGCCGTCACCTGAGGAGCTGCGATCGCTGCCGGACCTTCCGCGGCGAGCTGCGCAACACGACGCGCGCCCTCGCCGCCGTCTATCCGATCGGCCCGCTCCTCTTCCTCAAGAAGCTCTGGGTGGCGAAGGTCGGAGTCGGCGGCGCCGGGGCAGCCGGAGCGGCGGCCTCGGGTGGAGCCAGCGGCGGGATGGCCGGTGTCGCCGCCACGGCGGCGGGTGGGATCACCGCCGGCGGCGCCGTCTCGGCCGGGGTCTCCACGCTCGCCTCGAAGGCAGCCGCCGGCATGGCCGCCGCGGTGATCGTGACCGCCGGGGCCGTCGAGGTGAAGCACGTGAGCGAGCGCCACTTCGCGCCCGCGCCGGCGCAGGTGGCCGCCGCACCGGCGCCCAGGCCGGCCGCCGAGCCGCCGCCCGCGGGCGCCCGGCCCGCGGCGGTCGAGACCCGTCTTCCCTACACCGAGGTCGAGCCCGTCGCGGAGCCGCCGGCTCCCGAGCCGGCGCAGGCCCCGGCACCCGTCCCCGCCGCGCCGGTGGAGCCGCCGCCGGCGCCGGTCCAGGAGGACAGCTCCACGGTGACCCTGCCGCCGCGCGAGGAGGAGCCGGCCGACTCCACCACCCCGCCCGGCGAGCCCGGCGAGCCCGGCGAGAGCGCCACGCCCCCCGGCGAGGACAGCGCTGGCACGGAGCCCCCACCCCCGGCTCCGCCCGCAGGCGAGCCGGACGGCTCGAGCCAGCCGCCTCCGCCGCCGCCGCCCGCTCCGTGATCGACTTCGACGACTTCATGAAGGTCGACATCCGGGTCGGCCGGGTCGCCCGTGTGGAGGACTTCCCCGATGCGCGCAAGCCCGCGTGGAAGCTGTTCATCGACTTCGGCCCCGAGATCGGCGAGAAGCGCTCGTCGGCCCAGGTCAAGAACTACTCGCCCGAGCAGCTCGAGGGCAGCCTGGTCGTGGCCGTCGTGAACTTCCCCCCACGCCAGATCGGCCCCTTCATGTCGGAGGTGCTCACTCTGGGAGTGCCGGACGAGGAGGGCAACGTGATCCTGCTGCGCCCCTCGTCCGACGTGCCGGTCGGCGGGCGGATGTTCTAGCGCTCAGGGCAGGTCAGGCGACCGGCGCTAGCCCGATCACCTTAAGGCGCCGCTCGAGCGCCTTCGCGGCGAAGGCGCGCGTCTCCTCGAGCGAGGTGCCGAAGAGCTCGGTCTCGCCCTCCACGTACCACTTGGGCCGCAGCACGGCGTCCGCGATCGGGGCGACCTCGGCGAGCGTGCGGGTGATCGCGTCGCCGTAGCGCGTGTCCTCCTGGGCCATCTCGCGCAGGAAGCGGGCGCCGAAGGCCACGTGGCGGTGCTCGTCGCGGGCGACGTTGCTGAAGCCCTCGACGAAGCCGGGCAGCGTGCCCATCTCCTCGTTGTACTGGAGGATGAAGTGCTGACCGGTGAGGGCGAGCATCCCCTCGATGACCATGTGGTAGAGCGTGATCGCCTCGACCAGCATCTCGAGGTCCTCGGGCTTGCGGGCCAGGTGGTCCACCCGGCTCTTCAGCATCACGTCGAAGAGCTCGTTGAACTCGGGG
>DASQER010000134.1:0-4577 GCA_035633575.1 Thermoleophilaceae bacterium | reverse complement strand
GGGGTGTTACCCGCTAGCGCGGCGGCTTCGGTCGGTGCCGCGGCGGCTGCTGCCGAGGCGGCGGCGCAGGCGGCTGCGGCCGCGGGGGTGGCCTGCGCGGCTGCGGCGGCTGCGGCGGTTGCGGCTTTCGCGGGAACTGCTGCTGTGCGGCAATCATCATTTGGTCCGCGCGGGCCTGCTCTCGACGCGTTCGCGCTGCTCCCCGCGCTGGTCCTCGAGATCGTAGAGGCTCGTCACGCCCCATCCAAGCTCCCTGCCTTCCTGGGTCACATTCTTGATGTACGAGTAGATGAACACGGCGGCCAGCCCGAACGCGTCTAAGCCGCCGCCTGCGCTCCGCTCGCCGCCTGCGCGGCCGTCCATGCGCCCACGACTGCAGCGGTAAGGGGGTCGGCGTTCATAACGTGCCTTTCGACCCCCATCAGAGCGGGGGTCGTGACGCGGAGGCTCACAGTCGTGCAAAAACTCACCCGCGCCCTCCCAAAGGGACCGAGAGGCACGTTATTTACGCCCACTTCACCGCCCGCCGTCGTGGCGGCCGGTGCACCGGCGACCCGGCGCACGGAGCGCCGTAGGCGCATCGCCCTAAGCGGTCAGCCCGAGCCGCTCGGCCCTCTGCACCGCCTCGGCGCGGTTGCGCACGCCGAGCTTGCGGTAGAGCGTGCTGGTGTGCTCCTTCACCGTGTGCGGCGAGAGGAAGAGGCGCTCGGCGATCTCCTTGTTGGTGGCGCCGCTCGCCATGTGAGTGAGCACCTCGCGCTCGCGCTCCGAGAGCGGCGCCGCGGGCTGCTCGGCGCGCGGCGCGAACACGGTCATCCCCTTGCCGACCACGCGCACCGCCATCGCCACGTCCTGCGCCGGCCAGTCCTTCGACACGAAGCCGGCCGCGCCCGCCGCCTTCGCGGCCTGCGGCGAGATCCAGCCGGCGCCCGAGATCAGCAGCACGCGCGTGCTCGGCGACTCGCGGCGAATCGCCTCGCACAGCTCGGCGCCGGACTCCTCGCCAAGGAAGAGGTCCACCAGCGCCACGTGCGGCTCGTAGCGGCGCGTCATCTCGAGCGCCTCCTCGGAGCTCGACGCGGTCAGGCAGCGCTCGACCCAGGGCTGCTCGGTCAGGAGCAGGCGGAAGCCCCAGTGGACCACGTCGTGGTCGTCCACCACCAGCACGCGCAGGTTGCGGTCGGGGCTCACTCCCCTGCATCCTCCTCCACCGGCACGACGAGCCGCACGCGCCAGTCCTGTCCCTCGGGCCCGAACTCGACGAGCGCGCCGCGCTGGAGGGCCTCGAATGCCGCCAGGCGCAGGCCCATCCCGGTGCCGCGCGTGCCCGGCCGGGCGCCGTCGTTGCGCACCTCGAGCACGAAGGTGCCGTCCACCCGCGCGACGTGCACGCACACCGAGCTCGGCCGTGCGTGCTTGTGCGCGTTGCGGAGCGCCTCCGCGAGCACGGACTGCGCCAGCGGCTCGACCTCCTCGGGCACCTCCGCCCCCTGCTCCCAGTCGAGCTCGAGCGGCAGGTCCTTGTAGTGGCGGCCGAGCCGGGCGAGCTCGCCGCGCAGGGTGGCGCCCGTGTCGAGGCTCGCCGGCGCCAGCGGCCGCGAGAGCGCCTCGCGCAGGTCGGCGAGCGCAGCGTGCATCTCGCTCGCGCAGCGGCGGCGCGCCTCGTCGCTGAGCGCGTGCTCCGACCCGAGCACGAGCGACACGCCGAACAGGCGCTGCACCACGCGCTCGTGCAGCTCGCGGGCGAGGTCGATGCGCGCCTGGAGCAGCCGGGCGCGGCCCTGCTGGCTCGTCGCGATGCGCACGCTCGCGGCGAGCGCGGCGGTCTTGCCGAGCGTCCACATCGCGTGGCGCTCCTCTTCGGTGAGCTCGAAGCGCGTGCCGCCGCGGTCGGTGAAGATCACGCCCAGCCAGCGGCCGCCGGCCGAGACCGGCACGCAGGTGAGCGTCTCCAGGCCGCCGAGCCGCGCGTAGCGCTCCGGCACCCAGCGCTCGAGGTCGCCGGTCACCTCCACCACGCGGTCCTCGGAGAGCGCCACCTGCGCGATCGGCGTCTCCTCGAGCGTGCCGTACACCTCCGAGAGCAGGCCCGGCTCCATGCCGTGGCTCCCGACCTCCACCACCAGCTGGCGGGCATCGTCGTAGAGCAGCAGGCCCGCGCGCTCCATCGAGGCCAGGCGGCAGCAGGCCTCGCAGAGGCGGTCGTAGAACTCGCGCCCGGACGGGCCCTGAGCCCGGTCAAGCGCGCCGAGCAGCTCGACGATCGCGTCGGGGGCATCCGTGCGCGGGGATAGGGGCCGGCCTTCGGCCATCGTCTCTTCTACCTGTCCTCGGGCAGTCTGGTTACGCGTGCGTCAGCGAGAGCCGCAGCGTCTGCTCCGAGGTGAGCGACACCTCGCGCACGTATCCGCAGCTCTGGCAGCGGCACTCGACCGCGCCCTCGAAGTCGTCCACGCTCAGCGACCATTGGACCTCCCCGGACAGGCAGGCCCGGCAGGCAAGCGCCGCGGCCACGAGGGACGGGTCGTCGTCCCCGCGGAAGATTGCGAGCTCCAGCGAGTCCTCCATCGCACCTACCGTCCCGCGCTCGTGCGCACCGGGCCACAGGCGAAGACGCCAAACCCCCCGGGTGGGGGGTCACAGGGCGCCCGCCGCCCGGACGGGCTGGTCGCTCACCGCATCGAGGCGCGGCGCGAGCGGCGTGCCGTCCGGCAGCGCGAGCCCGGGGTCGAGCTCCACCAGCGGCTCCAGCACGAAGCGCCGGCTCGTGACCTCGGGGTGCGGGAGCGACAGGCGCTCGGAGCGGTGCTCGAGGTCGCCCAGGAGCAGCACGTCCACGTCGATCGGGCGCGGCCCGTGGCGAGGCCCCCCGGGCTCGCGCCCGAGCTCGCGCTCCACCGCCTTGGTCGCGTCGAGCAGCTCATCGGGCCCCAGCTCGGTGCGCACGCGCAGGCACGCGTTCAGGAAGTCCGCCTGGTCCGTCACATCGCCCTGCGGGGCCGTCTCGTACACGGACGAGGACGCCAGCACGTCCACCCCGTGCCGCGCGAGGGCGTCGCGCGCGGCGCGCAGGTTCTCGAGCCGGTCTCCCTCGTTCGAGCCGAGGCCGAGGTAGCCCGTCAGACTTCTTTCCACACCTCGACCGAGACCTCGTCGACCGGCAGCGGGATCGGCGGCTCGGGCTTCGTGGCCTTCACGCGCACCGACTCGGCGCCAAAGCGGTCGATCAGGCGGTCGGCGAGCGCGGCGCAGAGCCGCTCGAGCGTCTGGTACGAGCGCTCCTGGGCGCCGAGCGCCACCTGCTCGCAGACCTCCGCGTAGTTGACCGTGTCCTCGACGCGGTCCGTCACCGTCGCGTCGCACTCGTCCAGCTCGAAGGCGATGTCGAACACGAGCCGCTGGCCGACCTCGCGCTCCGCCGCGCTCACCCCGTGGTGCGTGTACAGCGAGAGACCGGTGACCTCTATCGAGACCGCTGGCGAGGCGGCGCCGCGATCGTCCTCGAGATCGTCGTCATCCAGATCCTCGAACTCGTCGTCAGGCTCCCGCTCCCACATCACGGCGCACCGTAGCAGCGGCCACCGCGAGCGCATCCACGTTTTGGGCGACGTCGTGCACGCGGAACACGCTCGCCCCGCGCTCGAGCGCCAGCACGTTCGTCGCGATCGTGCCCGGCAGGCGCTCGCCCTCGTCCCTGCCGCCGGCCAGCTCGCCGAGGAAGCTCTTGCGCGAGGTGCCCACGACCACCGGGCGGCCGATGGCGACGATCTCGGCCAGCCGCCGCAGCAGCTCGAGGTTGTGCTCCACGGTCTTGCCGAAGCCGATGCCCGGGTCGAGCCACACGCGCTCCTCCGCGATCCCCGCGGACACGGCGAAGGCAAGCCGCTCCTCGAGGAAGGCCTTGACGTCGGACACGACGTCGTCGTAGCGCGGGTCCGTCTGCATCGTGCGCGGGTCGCCGAGCATGTGCATGAGGCAGCAGTCCACGCCGCGCTCCGCCACGAGCCCCGCCAGCTCGGGCTGGAAGCGGAATGCGGACACGTCGTTGACCACGGCGGCGCCCGCGTCCAGCGCGGCACGCGCGACGGCCAGCTTGGTGGTGTCGATCGAGACCCGGGCGTCCGCGGACGCGGCCAGCCGCTCGACCACGGGCACGACGCGCCGCAGCTCCTCCTCCTCGCCGACCGGCTCGGCGCCGGGCCGCGTGGACTCGCCGCCCACGTCGAGGATCGCCGCGCCCTCGCCCGCCAGCCGCAGGCCGTGCTCGACCGCCGCATCGGCGTCCAAGAACAGGCCGCCGTCCGAGAACGAGTCGGGCGTGACGTTGACCACCCCCATGATCACCGGCGCGGGCACGGGCCGGAGTATCGCTTGCGGCCGTCGCCGGCGGCCGCGTAGGTCAGCCGACGGCGAGCGTCTCCGTGACGGTGGTGAGGGCCTCGTCGATCACCGTGATTGCGAGGTCCACCTCGTCGTCGCTGACCGTGAGCGGGGGAGCCATGCGCAGGCAGTTGGCCGAGCCCGCGCTCTGGCCCCGAACGAGGTTCATCGACAGCCCGCAGCGCAGGCACTCCTCC
>DASQER010000133.1:0-5535 GCA_035633575.1 Thermoleophilaceae bacterium | reverse complement strand
ATGAGGCCGGGCCTCCCGCCGCATGCGCCGCTACTGTGGCCTTCCCCCATGGAGCTGACCGCCGCGCTGCACGAGCACTTCGGCTTCCCGGACTTCCGCCCCGGGCAGCGCGAGGCGTGCGAGGCGGCGCTGGCCGGCCGCGACGTGATGGTCGTGATGCCCACGGGCTCGGGCAAGTCGCTCTGCTACCAGCTGCCCGCGCTGCTGCGGGACGACCTCACCGTGGTGGTCTCCCCGCTGGTGGCGCTGATGCAGGACCAGGTGGAGGCGCTGGCCGCGCGCGGGCTCGGCTCGCGCGTGGCGCTCGTGAACGCGCAGCAGGACGGCGGCCACAACGCCGAGGCGCTGCGCCGGGCGGTCGCGGGCGAGCTGCGCCTCCTCTACGTGGCGCCCGAGCGCTTCGCGGCGCCCGGCTTCATGGACCGGATGCGCGATGCCCGGGTGGGGCTGTTCGTGGTGGACGAGGCTCACTGCGTGTCGCAGTGGGGGCACGACTTCCGTCCCGACTACTTCCGCCTCGCGGACGCCGCGCGAGGGCTCGGCGCGGCCGCGCTCGTGGCCTCGACGGCCACGGCCACGCCGCGTGTGGCGGGCGACGTCGTACGCCGCCTCGCTCTGCGCGACCCGCTGCTGGTGGCCACGGGCTTCGACCGGCCGAACATCAGCTTCTCGGTGGCGCGGCCCGGCGGCCACGAGAAGCGCGCGATCGTCGCCGAGGCGCTGCGCGGGGACGACGCTCTGCCCGCGATCGTCTACGCGGGCACGCGCGCGGGGGCGGAGGAGCTGGCGAGCGACCTCAGCGGGGCTCTCGGCGAGGAGGCCGTGGCCTACCACGCGGGACTCGACCGCGAGCTGCGCGCCAAGGTGCAGCGCCGCTTCCTCGCGGACGACGTGCGTGTCATCTGCGCGACGAACGCCTTCGGCATGGGCGTGGACAAGCCGAATGTGCGGACGGTGGTGCACGCCAGCGTGCCGTCGTCGCTCGAGGCCTACTACCAGGAGGCCGGCCGCGCGGGCCGCGACGGCGCGCCGGCGCGCGCGCTGCTGCTCGCCGAGAACCGCGACAAGGCGCTGCACGTGCACTTCATCAAGCGCGACGAGCTGGACCCGGGCCTGCCGGGCTGGCTGGCCGACCGCGTCATCGCCGCGGCCGACGGCGACGACCGCTACTCGCTCGACGCATACCAGCTCGCGCGCGAACTGCGCGGCGACGGCGACCGCCTGCGGGCGCTGATCGGCCACCTCACGCGCGCCGGGGTGATCTCGCCGTCGCCCTCCGCGCCGGACCGGGTCGCCGGGCGCGTGACCGGGCGCTTCGACGGGCGCGCCGCGGCGCTCTGCCGGACCTCGATCGAGGAGGGGGCCCGGGCGCGCTGGCGCCAGTACCGGGAGATCTGGGCCTACGTGGAGGAGAGCGCCTGCCGGCGCGGCGCGATCCTGCGGCACTTCGGCGACCCGGGGGCGGCCCGCGCGGGCGCATCCCAGGCGGGCTGCTGCGACGTCTGCGATCCGGCGCTCGCGCTGTCCGCGCCCCCGCCGGACCCGGTCGAGGTCGGCAACCTCGACGACGCGATCCTGTCCGTGGCCACGGGCGCGCGGCCGGCGGTCGGGCGCACCACCTGCGCCGAGATCCTGCACGGCTCGCGCAGCAAGAAGATCCAGCGCAACTCGTACGACGGGCTGGCGGCCTACGGCGTGTCGTCCCACATGCGGCGCGCGGACATCCTCGCGCGCGTGGATGAGCTGATCGAGCAGGGCCGCCTGGCGACGAGCGACGGTCCCTATCCGGTGTTGCGCGTCGCGGCGTGAGCTTCCCGCTCGCAGTCCTCATCTCCGGTGAGGGGTCGAACCTGCAGGCGCTGCTCGACACGGTCCACGGTCGGGACGGGATCGAGATCGTCGCGGTCGCCTCGAGCAGGGCCGAGGCGCGCGGGCTCGAGCGGGCGGAGCGCGCCGGGGTCGAGACCGCCGTGTTCGCCCTGGCCGACCAGCCGGACCGCGCGCTGCGGGACCAGGCGCTCGGCGACTGGCTCGAGGAGCGCGGCGTGCGGCTGGTCGTCCTCGCGGGGTTCATGGAGCTGCTCACGCCCGAGTTCATCCGCCGTTTCGCCGGCCGCATCGTGAACGTGCATCCCGCGCTGCTGCCGGCGTTCCCGGGCCTCGGCGCGATCGAGCAGGCGCTCGAGCACGGGGTCAAGGTGGCCGGGGTGACCGTCCACTTCGTGGACGAGGGGGTCGACAGCGGGCCGATCGTGGTGCAGGAATCGTTCGAGCTTCCTTACCATCGGGACATCGCCGCGATCGAGCAGCGCTTCCACGACGTCGAGCATCGGTTGCTGCCGCGTGCCGTGCGCCTGATCGCCGCGGGCCGCGTGCGCGTGGACGAGGCCAATCCGCGGCTGGTGCACGTCGAACCGGACCCCGACGCCGGCTCGGATGGCTGAGACCGAGCCGCGCGGCGCCGAGGCGGCCGCTCCGGGCGAGGTCCGCGTTCGGCGGGCGCTGCTGAGCGTCTCCGACAAGCGCGGGCTCGTGGAGTTCGCCCGCGGGCTTGTGGAGCTGGGAGTGGAGATCGTCTCCACGGGCGGCACGGCCCGCGAGCTCGAGGCGCAGGGGATCGACACTCGCCCCGTCGAGGACTACACCGGCTTCCCCGAGATCCTCGGCGGACGCGTGAAGACGCTCAACCCGATGATCTACGCGGGGCTGCTCGCCGTGCGCTCGGACTCCGAGCACATCGACACGCTGAACGCGCACGGGGTCGAGCCGATCGACCTGGTCTGCGTGAACCTCTACCCCTTCGAGCGCGTCTCCGGGCAGCGCGGGGTCGAGGAGGCAGAGGTGATCGAGAACATCGACATCGGCGGCCCGACGCTGATCCGGGCGGCGGCGAAGAACCACGCCTATTCGGCGGTGGTGGTCACGCCGGAGAGCTACGACGCGGTCCTCGACGAGCTCGAGGAGTCGGGCGGCCTGCTCTCGCTTCGCACCCGCCAGAGCCTCGCGCTGGAGGCGTTCGGCTACACCGCGCGCTACGACGCCGCGATCTCACGCTGGTTCGCCGAGCGCGAGGAGGACTTCCCGGCCCAGTACACGCGCTCCTTCGAGAAGGTGCTCGACCTTCCCCATGGCGAGAACCCGCACCAGCGGGCCGCCTACTACGCGGAGACCGGCGCGCGCACGCACCTGATGTCGATGGTGTCGAAGCTGCACGGCAAGGAGCTGTCGTTCAACAACCTGCTCGACCTCGACTCGGGACGGCGCCTCATCGAGGACTTCGAGCTGCCGGCCGTGGCGATCATCAAGCACAACAACCCGTGCGGGGCCGCCGTGGGCGCCGGGCTGGGCGAGGCTTTCGACAAGGCGCTCGCCACCGATCCCCAGAGCGCGTTCGGCGGGGTGTTCTGCTTCAACCGGCCCGTCGACCGGGCGCTCGCCGAGAAGCTGAGCGCGATGTTCGTGGAGGCCGTCTTCGCGCCCGGCTACGACGACGACGCCCTCGAGCTGCTCGAGCAGAAGCCGAACGTGCGCCTGCTCGAGAACCAGGAGCAGCGCACGATCCCGATCTCGGAGCACGACTTCAAGCGCGTGCGGGGGGGCATCCTCGTGCAGGACCGCGACACGGGGCTCGAGCTGCGCGAGGAGATGCAGGTGGCCACGACCCGCAAGCCGAGCGAGGAGGAGTGGGGCGAGCTGCTGTTCGGGATGCGCGTGTGCAAGCACGTGCGCTCGAACGCGATCGTGCTGTCGAAGGCGCTCGGCACCGTGGGCATCGGGGCGGGGCAGATGAGCCGCGTCGACTCGGTGCGGATCGCGGTGGAGAAGGCGCGCGCGGCCGAGCTGTCCCTGGAGGGCGCCGCCCTGGCCTCCGACGCCTTCTTCCCCTTCGCCGACGGGCCGCAGCTGGCGATCGACGCCGGCGTGCGGGCGATGATCCAGCCCGGCGGGTCGCAGCGCGACCCCGAGGTGGTCGAGGCGTGCGACGCGGCCGGGGTGGCCATGGTCTTCACCGCCCGGCGCCACTTCCGGCACTGACGGATGCCGCGCACCGCTTCGGCAATCATCGAACTGTCGACTACAGTTTCCCCACCGGCTTCCTCATGAGAGAGCCCCACCACCCATCCTGCGGGGAGTTCGAGCTCCCCGCCGTACTCCACGCACTGAGCGACCCGGCGCGACTCCAGATCGTCCGCCGCCTGGCCGACGGCGACGAGTGCACCTGCGGCACCTTCGACCTGGGGCTCTCGAAGGCGACCCTCTCCCACCACTTCCGCGTACTGCGCGAGTCCGGAGTGGTCCGCACCCGCCCCGACGGCCGCAAGCGAATGCTCTCGCTGCGCGACGACGACCTGAACGAGCGCTTCCCCGGCCTCCTCGAGGCGGTCCTCTCGGCGAAGCGCCCGCCGGGCGTGGAAGCGCTGCTTTAGGCGCTGGTTGGCGCGTCCTCTAAGTGGGCCGCCCGAGATTTGAACTCGGATCTCAAGGATTAACCTGCCGCACCGGCTCTCACCGGCCGCGACCTACCGGTCGCGTTGCGGGCTGGACCATCTCTTCACCCTCGACTCGACGTTAGGGCGGGCAGCGTATGGCCTCTGAGGGCTCTCCCTTGACGGGGTTGCCTGCTGATTGCCCAATCCTCGGGATTGTCACGCTTTGGTACCCGAGGCTCTAAGGGGGTCCCAGCAAACAGCTGCCGACCAACTAGCGGTTTCCCTACTAGCGCTCCTTTTTTTTGCTGAAGTCCCGCGCTCTGCCAATTGAGCTAACGGCCCTGCGGGCATTATGGCGGTCGCGCCGTCTGAGTGGTATGCGAACATATGTTCGTGAGGCCGGTGCCGCCTATCCCACTCCTCAAGCAGCGCGGCCGTCCGCCGGCGGACGACAGCACTGGCGAGCTCCGGCTCTGCCGGCACCACGGCTTGGTCACGTTTCATCTATGCAGCCAGGGCAAGCGCGGGCATCGCTGGGTTTGCAAGCGCTGCGCCGGTGAGGCCGTCACGAGGCGGCTCCAGAAGGTCAAGCGCATCCTCGTCGAGGAGGCCGGCGGCTGCTGTGCGGTGTGCGGCTACGACCGCTGCATGGTCAACCTGCATTTCCACCACGTTGACCCCAAGACCAAGTCCTTCGCTCTGAGCGTGGCCTCCGGGAAGGGGCTTGCCAAGCTCCGGGCTGAGGCAAAGAAGTGCGTCCTCGTTTGCGCCAACTGCCACGGTGAGATCGAAAGCAGTGTCATATCGTCTCCGCCTGCGGGCGCTACGTACGCGCGCGCCTAAGATCTGAACCGGGGCCCCGTGGTGTAGTGGTTAGCACGCGAGATTTTCACTCTCGTAGCGCGAGTTCGATTCTCGTCGGGGCTACTTCGCAGAGCCGGTCAGTCGCTGGCGGCCAGCCGCTTCGGCCTCGAGGCGCGGGTCGTAGCTGCCGCACGAGGCGGCGAACACGAGCAGCGCGGCCAGCATGCCAGCCCAGTGGGCGGTCGCGAGCATCACGATCAGGCCGGCGACGCCGCCTGCCACCGCCGCGAAGAGCACATAG
>DASQER010000132.1:0-3609 GCA_035633575.1 Thermoleophilaceae bacterium | reverse complement strand
AGGCGCTGCGCCCGGTAGCGGACCACGCTCTCGGACACGTCGAGCTCCGATGCGATGCGGCTGTACGGCCTGCGGCCGTCGGCCTGCAGAGCCGCGATCACCCGGCGGTCGATCTCATCCAGCGTGCGAGCCATTCGCGTTGACGACTATCACAAACGCGGGGCGGTCTGTCTACTGAATACGGAAGATTTGGCCGCGTGGATTGCTGATCCAGCAACTAACGGCAGAGGCGACGCAGCGGTATCGGCCGATCGGCGTACTTCGAATGGACGCGCGGACCCAATCTCGAATAGCCTGTGGGGCGTAACGGCCGGACGAAGGTCCGGCGAAAGGCATGCTCGCGCCCGTAGGTTGTCGCCTCACAAGCACCTCCGCGTACGCAGCACGAACAAAGTCAGTGGAGGGTCAATACATGGCCACCGGAACCGTGAAGTGGTTCAACGACGACAAGGGCTTCGGGTTCATCACGCCCGACGAGCCCGGCAAGGACCTCTTCGTCCATCACACCGGCATCGCCGGCGAGGGCTTCAAGTCGCTCGCAGAAGGCGCTCAGGTGTCGTACGACGCCGAGCCCAGCGACAAGGGGCCGAAGGCCGTCAACGTCACGCCGCTCTAAGCGGTAGACAACTGCGGGAGCGGCGCCCCCGAGTGGGGCGCCGCGCCGCTCATTTCTCGATCCCCCGCCGTTACTCCCCAGTCGGCGGGTTGTACTTCGCACGCTCATCCACCTCGCGATAGAGAGGCATCCCCAGCGGGTGCTCCATCTCCTCCGCGAGGTGGCCGAGCAGCCCCGCCGTGCGGGCCAGCAGGGCGAATCCGCGCAGCAGCGGCACCGGGAAGCCGAGGTCCGCGAGCGCCGCGCCGGCCACGCCGGCGCCGTTGACCGGCAGCTCCCTGCCCGTCTGACTCCTGTGCGCTTCAGCGACCAGCCGAAGCAACCGCAGGTGCGGCCCGATCTGGTTGGTCTCCTCGGCGATCTCGTAGATCCGAGGCGTGCGCGGGTCCTGCACCTTGTGCACCGGGTGGCCGAGGCCGGGGATGCGCCGGCCGGCCTCGAGCTCGCGCGCGACCGCGCCCTCGACGGCGTCCTCGTCCTCGATCCCCTCCAGAAACCGCGCGGTGTCTTCGACGACGCCCAGGAACACGCTTCCGGCACCCAGCAGCCCCGCCGCGACCGCGCCCTGGATCGACTCGGGCGCTCCCGCGTGGGTGAGCCGCGCCGCGAGCACGGTGGGGGTGAGGCCGTGGTCGGCGAGCGACACGAGCACGGCATCCAGCAGCCTCGTCTGCTCCGCGGAGGGCATGCGGCCCTGGATCATCAGGAACGTGAGCTCCGTGAGTGTCACGTGGCCCATCAGCTCAGAGGCCAGATCTCGGCCCATCAGCGTGATCGAATCGGCGTCCGAGCTGCCGATGCCCGTGCGCAGCCAGCTGTCGTCGGTCATGTCGGCAACCTGTGCTTCGCCACCCGGCCGGTGGCCGTGTGCGGCAGCTCGTCGAGGGCCTCGATGTAGCGCGGCACCTTGAAGCGGGTAAGCCGCTCGGCGGCCCAGTCGCGCAGCCCGTCGAAGTCCGCCTCCGCGCCGTCTCGAAGCACGACGAACGCCTTGATCTCCTCCTCCGAGAGCTCCGACGGCACGCCCACCACCGCAACCTCGACCACGTCCGGATGTGACACCAGCGCCTCCTCTATCTCGGCTGGGGCAACGTTCTCCCCGCGCCTCCTGATGACCTCCTTCGTTCGAGCGAGGAACGTGTAGGTCCCGTCGCCGTTCTCGCGCACGAGGTCGCCCGTCTTGAGCCAGCCGTCCGGCGAGAGCACGCGCTCGGTCTCCTCCGGCATTCCCCAGTAGCCCTTCATCACGGCCGGGTTGCGCAGCTCGAGCTCGCCCTCCTCGTTCACGCGCGCCTCGTTCACCTCGCCGAGCGTGGGGTGCTGGCGCGGCGAGCCGAGCGTCCCGTAGGGCCGGGTGCCGTGCGCCCAGACCGTGCCGTACGGGGTCTCCGACATCGCGTAGCCCGACACGATCTCGAGGCCGAAGCGGTGCTCGAACTCCAGATGGCGGTCCTCGGGCGGCGCGGGCCCCGTGTAGGCGAGGCGGAGGGGGTTGTCGGCGTCGTCGGGGCGCTCCGGCTGGCGCATGAGGATCTCGAGCATCGCCCCGATCGCGTTGAACTCGGTGGCCCCGTAACGGCGGGCGGAGTCGAGGAAGCCGCTGGCCGAGAAGCGCGGCAGCAGCACGAGGCTCGCGCGTGCGGCCACCGAGCCGAGCACCGAGTAGGCCGGCGCGTTGATGTGGAAGAGCGGCAGTGAGGTCATCAGCCGGTCCTCCGCGGTCAGGCCGAGCCACCACGGAAAGCCCTCGCCGGCCATCGCGTACGCCCGGTGCGTCTGGGTCACGAGCTTCGAGCGGCCCGTGGTGCCGGAGGTGGGGATCAGGACGGCCGGGTCGTCGGGCCCGGCGGGGCCGGGTCCGTCCAGCTCACCCGTGTGGGCGAAGACCCCCGGCAGCTCCGCGTCCATCACGACCAGCTTCGGCTCCACCTGTCCGACGAGCCCCTCGAGCTCGTGCTCGGTCTGGCGCGGGTCCACGGCCACATGGATCGCGCCGAGGTAGGCCGCTGCCAGCCAGAGGAACAGGTACCGCGGATCGTTGCGCGCTGTGGCGAGCACAAGGTCGCCCTTCGACACGCCGCGCTCCTCCAGCCCCGCGGCGGCGGCCCCAACCCGCTCCCGCGCCTGCTCGTAGGTGTATGACTCTTCCTCGAAGAACAGCCACGGCTTGCCCGGCACCTCGGCGACTGCCGCCTCGAAGAGCTCGGGGATTGTCCTGTGCTCGGCGCCGATGCGCGGACGATACGCACACAGCGAGGGCCCCGGGCGGTGCGACGCCCGAGGCCCTCGTCTTCAAGGACCCGTCAGAGCGGCAGGCCGACAGCTCCGGGCCCACCGGGCCCGGGACGGCCGCCGTGCCCCGGCGGGACCGGTCGGGGAAGCTCGCCCAGCGCGTCGGACACCTCGTCGACATCGAGGTCGAAGCGGTCTGCCAGGAACTTGGCAAGCGCCTGCTTGTGCTCCTCCCGGCCGTTCTCCGCGCCGGCTCGAACCTCTCGCAGCGCAGTGCGGAGCTCGGCGCGGCTCACGTCCAGAGCCGATGCGAGCTGGCGCAGCGGCATCGCCGGGTGGCGATGCCGGTGGCCGCGGTCGGGGCGGACCTCGAACAGCGCCTTGCGTACGTCGGCGGCGTCCACGCCGAGCTCGTCAGCCAGCGCCTGCGCGAACTCGTCCGGAGGCCGCGGCGTCTGGTCGATGACCTTGTCGAGCGCGGCCTGCACCTCGTCCGCGCCGACGCCGAGCGACTCGGCGAGCTTCGCGGCGAAGCGCGCCTCGTGCCTCTTGTGGATCTCCTCGAATGCGGCGGTCACCCTGTCGGCGGAGATGCCGAGCGCCTCGGCGAGGGCGGTGGCGAAGCCGTCGCGGCGCGCGCTCTCGCCCTGCTCGTGGAAGTCGCGGAGCGCCTTCGCCAGCTCCTGGAAGCCGGGTGCCGGCCCACGCTCCATGAAGATGCGCGGGCCGCCGTTGTCGCTCTGGCCGCCGCGGGCGACGGC
>DASQER010000131.1:0-3674 GCA_035633575.1 Thermoleophilaceae bacterium | reverse complement strand
TGCCGATGCTGCGGTCGAGCTCCTGCTTGTAGCCGAACTCGGCCAGCTCGTCGGAATGTTCTCCTGCCGCTGTGGTCGCCATGATTGCGAATATCTCAGCGCCGTCAGGGGCCTGTCAATGCACGACATCGCCGATTTCCTCCAGCGCCACTCCCCGTTCGACACGCTCGACGAGCAGGCGCTCGCCGACGTGGCCGCCAGCGCCGAGATCGAGTTCCATGCCTCCGGGACCCCGATCCTGGAGAGCGCGGAAGCGACGGCGGAGTTCGCATACGTCGTGAGGCGCGGCTCCGTCGAGCTGCTGATCGACGGCCGCCTGCTCGACCTGCTCGGCGAGGGCGAGATGTTCGGCTTCGCCTCCCTCCTGGAGGAGGGGCCGCTGGGCTTCGTCGCGCGCGCCGCAGAGGACACGCTCGTCTACCGCATCCCGGCGGACGTGATCCGGCCGGTGCTGGAGCGCCCCGCCGCCGTGCGCTTCGTCGCCCAGTCGATGAACAAGGGCGTCCGCCTGCTGGCCGGTCACGAGAGCGAGCCGCCGCTGTCCGCCGCCGGCCGGCCCGTGGGCGAGCTGATCCGGGCCCCCGCGCTCGTATGCGCCCCGGCGACGAGCGTCCAAGATGCGGCGCGCCGCATGGTCGAAGCCGGTGCGACGTGCGTGGTGGTCGACCTCGACGACCGGCTCGGGATCGTCACCGACCGTGACATACGCACTCGGGTGGTGGCCGCGGGCGCGGGTCCGGACACCCCGTTGTCGGACGTGATGACGGCGCCGGCCTGGACCGTGTCCGCCGACCGCACGGGGACGGACGCCCTGCTCGAGATGCTCGACCACGGCATCCGGCACCTGCCCGTGCTCGCGCCCGGGAGGCGCTTGGTCGGCGTGCTGGACGACGTGGACCTGATGGCGAACGAGCGTCGCGCCCCGTTTCGCCTGCAGGCGTCGATCGCGCGCAGCCCCGACGTGGCGGCGGTGACCCAGGCTGCCGCCGAGCTTCCCGACACGGTGATCGCGCTCTACGACGCCGGCCTGCCCGCCGCTGCGATCGGCCACACCATCGCGAGCATCCACCGCACCGTTACGCAGCGGCTGATCGAGCTCGCGCACCAGGAGCTCGGCCCTCCGCCGGTGCCGTACACGTGGCTGGCCACGGGCAGCTTCGGCCGCTTCGAGCCGTTCCCGAGCTCCGACGTAGACAGCGCCATCGCCTGGGAGGGCCCCGACGACGACCCCGAGCTGCGACGCGCCATGACCGCGCTCGCCGAGCGCGTGCTGGAGGGCCTCGCGGCGTGCGGGTTCAAGCCCGACACCAAGGGCGCGGTCGCCTCGAGTCCCCTGTTCGCCCGCTCCATCGAGGCGTGGGAGGGCGCGGCCAGGTCATGGGTCGAGAATCCCGATCGCGACCGTGGCCTGATGTTGCTGTGCGTGGTCGTCGAGAGCGACCCGGTCTGGGGCGCGACGGCCGTGGCGAACCATCTGGCCGCGGTGTTCGCCCGCACCCCGGATCGCGGACGCATGTTGCACCGCCTGGCCGCCGCCGCGCTGGCGGAGCGCCCGCCCACGGGCTTCCTGCGCCATTTCGTCCTCCACTCGAGCGGCGAGCGCAAGGGGGTGCTCGACATCAAGCGCCGGGGACTCCTTCCGATCGAGGCTCTGGCGCGCTGGAGTGGCTTGGTCGCCGGCGTGAGCGCAGCCTCGACGCACGCCCGACTGAAGGCCTCGCTGGCGGCGGGAACCCTGAGCTCGGAGGATGCGGCGATCCTGCGCGACGCGTTCGAGCTGTTCTGCGCGCTGCGCATGGAGCATCAGGTGGAGCAGCTCCGGGCCGGCGAGGAGCCCGACGACCTGATCGATCCCAAAGACCTGACGCCCCTCACCCGAACCTCGCTCAAGGAGGCCTTCCGCGCGGTAGCGCTGGTACAGCGGGGGATCGCCCTCGAGCTCGGCTTCTCGCCGCGTTGACACGCCTGCGGAGCCCTTCGTGGCGGGAGGCGCGCTTCATCGTGGTGGACGTCGAGACGACCGGGCTCGACCCGCGGCGTGACGAGACCATCTCGTTCGCGGGAATCACGGTCGAGTCCGGGCGGATCACTGCCGCCGGAACCGTTTACGGCCTCGTACGGCCCGGCGCCGCGCCCTCGGGCGCCTCGGTGGAGATCCACGGGCTGCGCAAGGCGGACCTCGCCGCCGCGCCACGCGCGCCAGAGGCCCTCGCGCCGCTTGCGGCGGCTCTGCGCGGGCGGATCCCGGTAGCTCACGCCGCCTGGGTGGAGCGCGCCTTCCTACGCAAGGTCGGCTGCCGCCTACCGAGGCGGATCGTGGACACGGCGCTCCTGTGGCGGCTCCTCAGCATCGAGCGCGGCGAGCGCGACCCGGGCTGGTGCACCCTCTCTGCGGTCGCCTCGGCGCTCGACCTGCCCTCGCACCGCCCGCACGAGGCGGAGGGCGACGCCCTCACCACCGCCCAGGCCTTTCTCGCTCTGGCCACGCACCTCGAGGGCGTCGGCCACGGGACCGTGCGCGCGCTCACGGGAACGCGCTGGGATGTGCGCGCCTGGCAGCTGTGGCACGGGCCCGGGGGCCTCAGGTCCGGCTAAACGCCGCCAGGATCTCGCGCTGGAACGCGAGCACGTGCTCGCGCATGATCGTGCGGGCGTGCGGGCCGTTGCGGTCCAGAACCGCCTCGAGCAGCTGCGTCTGGTCGTGGACGGCGTGGCCGAGGCCCGGCACGCGGTCGAGCACCAGGTACCAGATGCGCAGCGAGTGCGTGAAGTAGCGCTCGAGCGTCTGGCTCAGGTACGGGTTGCGCGCGGCCTCCCAGGTGAAGCGGTGGATGCGCTCGTCGAAGCGCATCAACCAGTCCTGGTCGTCCGGGCGGCTGAGCTTCTCGACCTCGTGCAGGAGCGCCTCGGCGGTGGCGCGCGCCTCGGGGTCCATGCGCAGGGCGGCCAGCTCCGCGGCGTAGCCCTCCAGCTCGGCGCGCACCTCCGTGATGTTCACGATGTCGGCGGCCTCGACGGCCGCGACGAAGGTGCCCCGGCGCGGTTGCACGTCCACGAGGTTCTCGAGCGCGAGGCGCTTGACCGCCTCGCGCAGCGGGGTCCGCCCGATGCCCATCTCGCCCATCAGCTCGTCCTCGCGCAGGACGGTGCCGGGTGGAAGGTGGAGCGTCACGATCCGATCGCGCAGCTCAACGTACGCGCGCTCGGCCACCAGGCGCGTGGCCGTCGTGTCAGGGACGTGAGAGGTCGATGGGTCGGCGGCCATCGCGTTCGCGCCGGGATCTTACGCCCTGGTAGCCTGATATATCAGGATGGGTGTGAGCGCGGCACGCGAAGCGGCCTCGGCATCGAACGGCACCTCGCGCGCGCTGGCAGAGCTGCTCCGGCAGTCTCGCTTCGAAGTGCTGCCGATCGACGGCATCGAGCAGGAGGTGCTCGCGCACCTCCCCAGGGAGGTGAAGGTCACCGTGACGGCCTCGCCGCGCAGGGGGCTCGAGGCCGCTCTCGACCTGAGCGAGCGCTTGGCGCGCGCCGGCTATCCCGTCGTGCCGCACCTGTCGGCCCGGCTCGTGCGCGACCGCGATCACCTCGACGAGGTGCTCGCGCGCCTGCACGACGCCGGCGTGCGCGAGCTGTTCGTGCCCGCCGGAGACGCGACTGACGCCGCCGGCGAG
>DASQER010000130.1:0-5107 GCA_035633575.1 Thermoleophilaceae bacterium | reverse complement strand
ACCCGGTCGCCGAAGCGCCAGCGGAGCCGCGCGTGCGCAGGGCGGGCCGAGTAGGCCCACGGGCAGGCGGGGTCGGTGAAGTGGATGGCGGTGATTGCGGCCACAACCACGAGGATACGCATGTCCCGCGGCCAGACCGGCCGCTGGCTCAGGCGAGCGCCGATTCGCGCCGCCGGCGGCGCACCACGCCCCCGGCGAGCCACCCCAGCAGGGCAATCAGCCCGAGCGGAAGCGCCACGGCGAGCACCCTGACGATCACCCCGGCCACGCCGACGAGCAGCTTGCCCGCGTCGCCGATGGCGTCGTCGAAGGACCCGCCGGCTCCGCCCTGGTTGCGGTCGCCGTCCTTCGGCAGCAGGCTCACGGTCACGACCGCGTAGTCGGTTCGCAGCCTCAGGTCGCGCAGCTGCGCACGCAGCCCGTTGATCTCGCCGGCCACCAGGTCGAGCCGGCGGCGGATGGCCTCGGCCTCCTCGTCCGTCGTCGCAAGCTCGAGCCGCTGGAGCAGGCTGCGGCGCTCGCCGCGCGCCGCCTGGAGGCGGTCCCTCGCGGTCACGTGCTCGCGCGTCACGTCGCGGCCGGTCTGGCTCTGCGTGCGCACGTCGGCGAGCGCGGCGAGGTCGCGCAGCGCGGGACGGAGCCGGGTCGCCGGGATGCGCAGCTCGAAGTCGCCGCCCGCCGCGTCCTCGCCCGTCGAGACCGAGGAGCTCAGCACGAAGCCGCCGTGGCGGTTCGTCAGCGCGCTCACCTGCTCCGCCACGCGAGCCATCTCGTCAACCGGCATCTCGAGCTCGAGGCCGACCGAGCGCTCGATCTTGCGGTCGCGGCGGCCGGGCGCGAAGCCGCTGTCAGGCGGGAGCGCCACGGCCGGCGCCGACTTGGCGGCTCTCTCTCCCGCCGTGCCGCCGCCCCCTCCGGCCGCGGGGTCCTGCTCGGGCAGCGACATCGAGGCGCCGCCACCGCCACTGCCACCGCCCTCGTCCGACGGGCTCGGCGCGCCGCCCGACGCGAGGACGATCAGCACGATCGGGAGCGCCACGGCTCCGGTCGCCAGCGCGGGCGTCATGGCCCGCCGCCACAGGGGCGGCCGTGGCGCGCGAGCCTTCGGGAACCCGGACTCGACCCGCTCGCGCAGGCGCTGCCGGAAGGCTTCGTCCGGCTCCGGCGCGTCGGCGCGCAGCGCCAGCGCCAGCTCCTGCAGCTCGCGCGTCAGCGGGTCGCCGTGGCCGGCCACGCCCGTCTCGAGGGCGTCGTCGATGGCGGCGAGCTGGTCACTCATGGCAGGCCTCTCTCAGCTTGGTGATGGTCCTGTGCAGGCGCGTGCCGGCGTTCGACTCGGACATGCCGAGCACGCGGGCGATCTCGGCGTTCGAGAGCCCGCCGGCGAACTTCAGGGCGATCAGGTCGCGCTCCTGGCCGTCGAGCGAGGCGAGCGCCGCGCGCACCGTCTCGCGCCGCAGGGCCAGCTCGGCCTGGTCCTCGGGGGACGGGGAGCCGGTGTCCTCCGGGTCGATCTCGAGCACCGCTCGGCGTTTGCGCCTGCGCAGCTCGTCAAGCGCGGCGTTGCGGGCAATGCCGAACAGCCACGCGTCGATCGTCCCGCGGGCGGGCCTGTAGGCGCGCCGCTTGGTGTAGGCGCGCTCGAAGGCCTGGGAGGTCACGTCCTCGGCGGCGGCCCGGTCGCGCAGCAGCGAGGCCACGTAGGCGTACACGCGCGGGAAGGTGCGCTCGTACAGCTCGGCGAATCCCTCGGAATGGGCCGTGGCCACCATCGGCAAGGGTTCCACGAGCGCCTCGTTCACGTCCCCAATACGCACGGGGCTCGTATCCATCACGAATTTCAGTGTCCCACGCTCAAGTGGACGTCCGAACGCCCCGATGTAGAAGGCTTAGTGCGAAGACTTGCCGCCCCCACGGTCCTGCTCGCCTGCGCCGCATCCCTTCTCGCGGTCCAGCCCGCTGCTGCAAAGCTGCGCCTCCCCTCGGGCGCGGACGCCGCACCGACGCTTCCGCCGGGTGTGGTCCCTGCCGAGCTTCCGCTCGTCAAGTCGGCCAACGGCCAGCGCGGCGGCAGTGTGACGCTGAACGCGGCACGCGCCGGCACCAAGCGCTTCGTGATCGAGGACGCCGACCGGCCCTTCTGGGCCACCGTCAACGTTTGCGACACGGATGCCTCGCCCAACGCCCTCGGGGTGCGGACGAGCGTTCCGGGCAATGGCTCGGACGAGCGCATCTACGCGCGCTACACCGCCCAGTGGTGGAGCGGGGCCAGCCAGGAATGGCGGACCGTCGTCGGCAGCGGTGTGACCGACTGGGCCTACATCGGCGACGCCGACATGTCGGAACGGCAGGCGGGCTGGACCTTCCGCTTCGTGCAGCCCCCCGAGGGCACCACCTACGTGATGCGCGGCGTAGTAGAGGTCGAGTGGCGTGACCAGGTTCGCTCCGCACGCAAGGCACGCAAGGCGCGCAAGTCGCGCAAGGCACACCGCGCGCAGCGCTGGTCGATGGTGCGTGAGCGCACCCTGCTGACCAAGACCGGCATGACGGGCGTGCAGGGCGGGGACCCCGCCGGCACCTCGAAGGCCCTCTGCCTGATCTGGTAGCGCCGCTTTCCCGGTAGCCCGCTTTCCCGCTAGGCTGCTCTCAAGTGGCCGCTCTCCGCTTCCGACAAGGACTTGCAGTGGCACGCAAGCACACCGTGGTTGCAGTGTGCGCTGCCCTGATGGCCGTCATGGCCGCCCCCGCTCATGCCGCCGGAACGGAGCAGCTCACGTCGTCGTGGGCGAACGTGAACATCTGCAACTCCGGCCAGCTCGGAGCCCGCGCGCAGCTCGCGGGCGACGGCTCCGGCGACACGATGCGGGTCCGCTTCACCGCCCAGTGGCTCAGCCCGGACGGGTGGGTGCCGCTCGCCGGCCAGGCGACGTCTCGCTGGCAGGACGCCGGTTCGGCCGAGTTCACCTGGGGCCAGGCCGGCTGGACCTTCGACATCAGCGTGCCGCAGACGGGCAGGAGCTACGAGCTGCGCGCGGTCGCCGAGCTGAGGCCCGGCCCGGGCCGCAGCTCCACGCAGACGACCGGCACCTGCACCGTCGGCGGCTAGCCTCCTGACCGCGCCGCTTGGATTGCCGTCGCGGCCGGGCCCGCGGCCACGGACCACGCCCACGAGCCCGCACACCCAGCTCGACCAGCAGCCGGCCGATCCCGGGCTCGTCGAGGAGCCGAGCCGCATCTCGGTGGCGAGGATGGGCCTGATTCCGCAGACCGCCGTGATGCTCTACGCGCCGCGCGACGACGATGAGCTCGCGGTCACGGAGATGTTGATTCGCGCCTCGCGCGAGTTCGCGGGTCCGTCCGCCTAGTAGGTCGGCGCTTACAGCAGCGGTGAAGGGGTGGGTCAACAAGTCGCCTTTCGCCCCTTCCGCACGCGCGTGAGGTGCGCTGGCCTTTCTATATGCGTGCGAATGTGCCACGCGCCCCGCCACACGGGGCGAGTGGCGAGTTCTGCATGGGCGTTTGACGAGATTCGATCGCACAGCGATACGAACGCGACCAGCCCCACGTTCAATGCCCAAGAGCCACGGCGCAGCGAGCGACAGCGCAAGCCGTCGGCCGCCCTAGTCGAACAGGCGCGGGTCGTTCGTGATCACGCCGTCCACGCCGAGCTCCTCGAGCGCGCGGATCCTCGGCACGTCGTCGACGGTCCAGACGTAGACCTGGCCGCCCGCGGCGTGCACCGCGCGGACCAGCCGCCGGCTCACCAGGATCTGGTGGCACATGATCGCCTCGCAGCCGCCCGCCCGGATGCGGGCGGCGGCCTGGCCGGGCATGCGCGCCCTCATCCAGCGGGCAATCACGTACGCGGGCACGGCCAGCGGCGAGCGCAGGTAGTTGCGCCGTACCCGTGGGACGGACCAGCCGCGGCGCAGGCGGGGCTCGATCTCCCCGAGCAGGTCGAGGCTCTCCACGTACATGGTCGAGACGAGCGAGCGTTCGACGAGGCCGTGCCGGGCGAGCCCCTCCGCCACCTCGCGCTCGTAGCCGGGCAGCTTCATGTCCACGTCCAGGTCCACGCCCGCGTACGCCTCCCCGGCGAAGTGCTCGAGCCCCTCCTCGAACGCGACGCACTCGCGGCCCTCGGCGTCCTCGTAGTCGTGGGCGAGCACGAGCCGGCCGTCGCGCGTGCGCAGCACGTCGAACTCGATCATGTCCACGCCGTGCTCGAGCGCGGCCTCGAAGCTCTCGATGGTGTTGCCGGGCGCGACGTGGTCGGCGCCCTTGTGGCCGACGCGGATCAGGCCTGGCACGAGGGACACCAGTAGGTGGTGCGGCGGTCGATCCCGGAGATCGCCTTGCCGACCAGCGCGGCCCGGATCCGCTGAGCCGCTCCGTAGATCGTGTCGCCCTCGGGCATCCCACGATCGTAGGGACAGCTGCCCGCACGGTACCTTCGCGGGCTGTGAAGCTCGCCACCTGGAACGTGAACTCGCTGAAGATGCGCATGCCGCGCGTCCTGGAGCTGCTCGACCTGCGCAGGCCGGACATCGCGTTCCTCCAGGAGACCAAGTGCGAGCCGGACGCCTTCCCGACGATGGAGCTGGAGTCGGCGGGATACCGCGCGGTCCATCACAGCGGCGGCCGCTGGGCGGGCGTGGGGCTGCTTGCGCGACACGAGCTCGGCGAGCTGACCGACGTGTGCGCCGGGCTGACGGGCGAGCCGGCGGCGGACGAGGCGCGCTGGATCGAGGCGACCGTGGCGGACATGCGCGTCGCGTCGGTCTACGTGCCGAACGGCCGCTCGCCGGACAGCCCGGTGTTCGCGGACAAGCTGCGCTTCCTGGACGCCATGGCGGAGCGCATTGGTGAGCTCGCGGACGGTCCCCTCGTCTTGGCCGGGGACTTCAACGTGTGCCCGACGGACCAGGACGTGTACGAACCGGAGGCCTTCATCGGCTCCACGCACGTGACGCCGGAGGAACGGGAGCGCTTCCGTGCGCTGCTGGAGGCCGGCACGGTCGACGCGTTCCGAGAGCTTCACCCCGACGAGCCGGGCTTCACCTGGTGGGACTACCGCCAGGGCCACTTCCACCGCGGCCTCGGACTG
>DASQER010000129.1:0-1514 GCA_035633575.1 Thermoleophilaceae bacterium | reverse complement strand
GGGTCCCGATCGTGCGGCGGCCGCAGTGACCGACCGGACCGAGTACCCGCTCGCTCACGCCCCGAGGTCCGCCACGGTCGCCAGCGCAGCGAAGGCGATGCCCTCCTGGTCCTGCTCGCTCCGCGAGATGCCGGTTCGTCGCGCGACGTCCCGCCACATCACGAGGGCCGCGGCCACCTCGCCGCCCGCTCAATGCCCTCGAGGATGAGGTCGAGCCCGAACTCGAACTCGTCGGCGTAATCGAAGCCGGACGCGAGGAGCTCGGCCCCCACGCGCACGAAGCTCGGGTACTCGTCAACCGGCACCTGGGCGAGCAGGTCGCCACCCACGGCCGCCAGCTCCTCCGCGTTGCTGAACGGGAAGCTCGTCTCCTGGAGGGCGAACCCCAGGACGTAGCTGTCGACGAGGTTGGAGGCGTGCGTCGCCATGGCCGCGGAGAACCCAGCGTCGAGCAGAATGGCGAGCATGTCGTCGTGGCTGCGGAGGTTCGCCGGGCCGGGTGCCACGCGCGACTCCATGAGGGTGATCGCCCAGGGATGGCGCCGCAGGACGGCGCGGGTCGAGATCGATCGCGCGCGGAGCACCTGGCTCCAGCTCGAGCGATCGGCCGGCAGCTCGATCTCGGCGAAGACGAGGTCGACGATCCCGTCGAGGATGTCGTCCTTGTTGCGAACGTGTCGATAGAGCGACATCGCCTCCACGCCAAGCCGGCGACCGATCTGCTGCATCGTCAGCGCCCCGGTGCCGCCCTCGTCGGCCAGCTCCACGGCGGCGCGCAGCACGCGGTCGCGGTTGAGCGGCGCGCGCTTCCGGGTCGTGCGGGATGTCATCAACGTTCTCCTCGAGTGCGCTTGACGCCATTGTAGCTTATGGCATATGCTTATGTCATAAGCACATGGTGCGCGACGACACGAGGAGAGATCGGTGCAGGCAATCGTCCAGGAACGGTACGGCGGGCCGGAGGTGCTCGTCACCCGGGAGATCGACCAACCCGGGATCGGCGACCGGGAGGTGCTCGTGCGCGTGCGCGCCGCGGGGCTCCACATCGGTGACGTGTTCGGCGTCCGGGGCTCGCCATTCCCCGTTCGGTTCACGAGCGGCCTGCGCGGCCCGAAGTTCGGCGTGCCGGGGTCCGACATCGCCGGCACGGTGGAGGCGACCGGCAGCGCCGTGACCCGGTTCGCGCCCGGCGACGACGTCTTCGGCGTCTGCACCTGGCCGTCATCGGGGGCCTGCGCCGAGTACGCGCGGGCCGCCGAGGACGCGCTCGTGCGCAAGCCGTCCGGCTTGAGCTTCGAGCAGGCTGCGGCCCTCCCGACCTCGGCCTCCGCGGCGCTCCACGGTCTCCGCGATGCGGGCCGCCTGCAGGCCGGTCAGAGGGTCCTCATCAACGGCGCGTCGGGCGGCGTGGGCACGTACGCGGTGCAGATCGCCCGCGCCTTCGGCGCCGAGGTCACCGGCGTGTGCGGCCCGACCAACGTGGAGCTGGTCCATTCGCTTGGCGCACACCGTGT
>DASQER010000128.1:0-8121 GCA_035633575.1 Thermoleophilaceae bacterium | reverse complement strand
CCCACGCGCTCGTAGACGGCCTGGGCGCGCCCGTTGTCCTGCGCGGTCTGCCACTCGAGCGAGCCGGCGCCGCGCTTGCGGCAGCGCTCGGCGCAGGCCTCGATCAGCGCGTCCGCCACGCCGCTGCCGCGCGCGTCCTCGGCCACGAACAGGTCGTTCATCACGCCCAGGCGCGAGGCGCTCAGCGTCGTCCAGGTCCAGAAGATCGTGGCGAAGCCGACGGCCCGGCCGTCGTCGTCGCGCGCGACCAGCTGGACGCCCTCCAGCTCGGGGTTGGAGATCAGCGTGCGCGACATCGCGAGCAGCGCGTCGTCGGGCGGGTCGACCTCGTAGAAGTCGCAGTAGCCGCGCATCAGCGGCAGGAGCTCCGGCAGGTCCGCCTCGGTGACTGTGGCGATCACGGCCCCCACGCTAGCCGCTCTAGGATCGGCCCGGTGAGCGCAGCCACGGACAAGATGCGGCGCGAGGGGCTGCCCGAGCTTGCGGTCGACACCTTCGCCCACTACGAGCAGCGCTTGCGCCAGGGCGAGCAGGGGACGCTGCCCGAGGCGGAGCTGGAGCCGCTCACCGACGTTCCCAGCTCCGAGCAGCTGCCGGACGGGGACGGCGAGGCGCTCGAGCGCGTGGTGGTCCTCAAGCTGAACGGCGGCCTCGGCACGAGCATGGGCATGACGAAGGCGAAGTCGCTGCTGGAGGTGAAGGAGGGCCATACGTTCCTCGACGTGATCGCCCGCCAGGTGCTCCACCTGCGCGAGCGCCACGGCGCCGCGATCCCGCTGCTCCTGATGAACAGCTTCGCCACGCGCGACGACACGCTCGCGGCCCTCGAGCGCCACCCCGGGCTGAAGCTGGAAGGGCTGCCGCTCGACTTCGTGCAGGGAAAGGTGCCGAAGCTGCTGGCCGACGGCCTTGAGCCGGCGAGCTGGGAGCCCGACCCCGCGCTCGAGTGGGCGCCGCCCGGCCACGGCGACGTGTTCGCCTCGCTCGCCACCTCCGGCACGCTCGGCACGCTGCTCGAGCGCGGCTACGAGTACCTGTTCCTGTCGAACTCGGACAACCTCGGCGCCGTGCTCGAGCCGCGCATCCTGGACTGGTTCGCGCGCGAGGAGCTGCCGTTCCTGTCCGAGGTCGTCGATCGCACCGAGGGCGACCGCAAGGGCGGGCACCTGGCGCGGCGCCGCGACGACGGCGGTCTCGTGCTGCGCGAGACCGCTCAGGTGCCGGACGAGGACCAGGACGCCTTCGAGGACATCGAGCGCCACCGCTTCTTCAACTGCAACAACATCTGGGTCAACCTGCGCGCCCTGGAGCGGGCGCTCGAGGAGCGCGGCGGGGTGCTCGGGCTGCCGATGATCGTGAACCGCAAGACGGTCGACCCCGCCGACCCCTCCTCGCCCGAGGTGCTCCAGCTCGAAACCGCGATGGGAGCGGCGATCGGCGTGTTCGACGGAGCGGGCGCGGTGCACGTGCCACGCTCGCGCTTCGCCCCGGTGAAGACCACGAGCCATCTGCTGGTGGTGCGCTCGGACGCCTACGAGCTGGCCGAGGACTGGACCGTCCAGCTCGCCTCCGGCCGCGACGCCGCGCCGCTGGTGGAGCTCTCGGCCGAGTTCAAGCTGCTGCGCGACTTCGAGGAGCGCTTCCCGGCCGGCCCGCCTTCTCTGGTGGAGGCGGAGCGGCTCGAGGTGGAGGGCGACGTGCGCTTCGGGCGCGACGTGAGGGTGCGGGGGCGCGTTCGGGTCGAGGGACCGGCATCGATCCCGGACGGCGCAGTGCTCGAAGGCTGACGACAGCGATGAAGGGGTGGGGTTCCGTCAGTTTCCCGCGATATAGACCGGAAACTGCCGAAGGGACCCTTTCAATGCCCGTAGTTCGCGGGAACGTGAGCTTCCTCCAGGCGTTCCCGCCGCAGCTCGTCCTCCTCCGAGCGGGTGAGCATCCGCGTGAACTGCCACACCATCACCAGCACCAGGGTCACGGACTGCTCGACCATCATGATCACGCCGGCCACGTTCTGGTCCTCGACCGGGCTCAGGCCCCAGATCCGCGGGGTGTCCTCGTACCAGGGGTAGTGGGCCGTCGAGCTCCAGGCCAGGAAGAGCCCGAGCGCGGCGAGGCCCCCCTTGGCGAAGGCGATGTAGGCGAGCGGCTGCATGCCCCGGAGGGCGCGGCGCATCGGCACGGGCTGGACGAGCGGCCACCAGAGCGCGAGCCCTGCCAGGAAGAAGGAAACGTGCTCGACCATGTGCAGCAGCGGCTGCTGGGCGGCCGCGTCGTACAGCGCCGGCACGTGCCAGAGGTACATGGTCCCGAGCCAGACCAGGATGGCCGTGCCGGGGCTCGCGAGCGGGCCGAGCGCTCTCTCCACGCGCGCGAGCCTGCGCGTGGCGGGGCGCATGATCACGCGCGACAGCGAGAGCAGCAGGAGCAGCGGGGCGATGTCGCCCAGCAGCACGTGCTGGAGCATGTGGGCTGAGAAGAGGTAGTCGGACCCGAGCCCGTCGAGCGGCGAGACCAGAGCGCCCAGGAGGGCGATCATCGCGCCGGCGAAGGCCAGGGCCTGGAGCGGGCCGGCGCCGCGCCCGCCGGCTTCGCGGCGCGCGTCGCGGAAGCGCCAGGCGTAGATGCCCGCCATCAGCGCCAGCGGCGCCAGCACGGCGGGATCGGCGAGCCACTGGATGCGGGGATGGTCCACTGTCACGAGATTGTCGCAACGGAGTGCCCACGTGTGATGCGGCCGGGCGCATCCTGCGCGGGATGCCGGTCCCCCCGCTCTGCTGGGGCTGCGGTGGCGTCGCCCGACTCCGCGAGCCCCTGTGCGCCGCGTGCCGGCGGCTGCTGCGCCGGCTGGCGCCCGACCCGGTGGTGCTGGCGGGCGTGCGCACCTGGGCGCCGGTGGCCTATGCCGGGCCGGCGCGCGACCTGGTGCGCGCCCTGAAGTTCCGCGGAGCCGCGGCCGTCGCGGACACGATGGCCGCGCAGATCGCGGCGAACGCGCCCGCGGAGCTGCTCGCCCGGGGCGCGCTCGTCCCGGTGCCGCTTCATCCGCGGCGGCTTCGGAAACGCGGCTACAACCAGGCCGCCCTCATCGCCGGCGCCCTTGCGGGCCGGACCGGGCTCGACGTCGCGGACTGCCTTGCCCGCTCGGGCCCCGCGGTCACGCAGGTCGGGCGTGATCGCCGCGAGCGCAGGGCCGGCCTCGCCGGCCGGGTGCGCGCGCGAGGGCCGGTGACGGAGCGCGCGCTGCTCGTGGACGACGTGGCGACGACCGGCGCCACGCTCGCCGCCTGCGCGGCCGCTCTGCGCGCCGCCGGGGCCGTCGAGGTCGCCGCGCTCGCATTCGCTCGGACGATCGGCCGATGATCGTCTTGCGGGCTGGAATCCGGGGCAGGGGCGGCCTATCATCAAGGGACTCAATCCCGGGAGGGCAGATGCGCATCCATCTGAAGGGCCGAGGCGGCGCAATCGCAGACGACGAGCTTCGCGCGCAAGTGGAGAAGAAGCTCGGGAAGGTCGCGCGTCAGATCTCGCCCCTGGCCGAGCTGACCATCGAGCTCCGGGAGGAGCGCAACCCCGGGATCAGGGAGTCGCAGGTCGCCGAGGCCACCCTGCGGCTCAAGGGAGTGACGCTGAGAGCGTGCGAGCGCTCCAACGACATGGGCCACTCGGTCAACCTGGTGGCCGACGATCTCGCGCGCCAGGTCAAGAAGCACCGCGACAAGCGCCGCGGCCGCCGGGAGGCCCAGAAGGCCGCCCCGCAGGACGCCGCGTAGCGCTCGGCCGGATCGGCGCCGGGGCAGCTCGGCACCCGCTCCGGCAGGGCCCCGGAGCCTTGCTACCGTTGCCCCGATATGTCAATTCTGGACCGCGCGCTGCGGGTCGGCGAGTCGAAGAAGTTCAAGAACTTCGAGCGCAACGTCGAACGCATCAACGACTTCGAGCCGGAGCTCGAGCTCGAGTCCGACGATGAGCTCCTCCGGCGCCACGCCGCCCTGCGCGAGCGCCACCTGAACGGGGAGTCGCTCGACGACCTCCTCTTCGAGTCCTTTGCGCTCACGCGCGAGGCCGGCAAGCGCGCGCTCGGCCAGCGCCACTTCGACGTCCAGCTGATCGGCGGCATGGTCCTCCACGACGGCTCGATCGCCGAGATGAAGACCGGCGAGGGCAAGACGCTCACCGCCACGCTGCCCGTGGTCCTGAACGCGCTCGCCTCGCGCGACGACAACGGCGACGCGGTGCAGGGCGAGGGTGTCCACCTGGTCACGGTTAACGACTACCTCGCGCGCCGCGACGCGCACTGGATGAAGCCGATCTACGACCTGCTCGGCGTGACTGTCGGGATCCTCCAGTCGGGCCAGGACGACATCGACAAGGGGGATTCCTACTCCCGCGACGTCGTGTACGGGACGAACTCCGAGTTCGGCTTCGACTACCTGCGCGACAACCTCGCGGTCGAGATGGAGCAGAAGGCCCAGCGCGGGCACGGATTCGCGATCGTCGACGAGGTCGACAACATCCTCATCGACGAGGCGCGCACGCCGCTGATCATCTCGGGCCAGCCGGAGCAGGCCGCCGACCTCTACTACAAGTTCGCGAAGCTCGCGAAGATCATGGAGCCGGGCAAGAAGCCCGAGACGCTCGAGGCCAAGTCGAAGGACTGGGAGGCCGACTTCGACTTCGAGGCCGACGAGAAGCACAAGACGGTCTCGGTGACCGAGAAGGGAGTCGCCAAGGCCGAGAAGTTCCTCGGCATCGACAACCTCTACCGCGCCGAGCACGGCAACATGGTCAACCACCTCCAGCAGGCGCTGAAGGCCGAGGAGCTCTACAAGAAGGACGTCGACTACGCCGTGATCGACGGCGAGGCCAAGATCATCGACGAGTTCACCGGCCGCATCCTCGAGGGCCGGCGCTGGTCCGAGGGCCTGCACCAGGCCGTCGAGGCCAAGGAGGGCGTGGCGATCCAGGAGGAGTCGCAGACGGTCGCCACGATCACCTACCAGAACTACTTCCGCCGCTACGACAAGCTCGCAGGCATGACCGGCACGGCGCTCACGGAGGCCACCGAGTTCATGAAGATCTACCACCTCCAGGTCGTCGAGGTCCCCACGAACCGCCCGATGGTCCGGAACGACCGCAACGACCGGATCTACAAGACCAAGGACGGCAAGTGGGCGGCGGTCGCGAACGAGATCCAGGAGCGCAACCGGAGCGGGCAGCCGGTGCTCGTCGGGACCATCTCGGTCGAGGTCTCGGAGCTGCTCTCCGCTCAGCTCGACCGGGACGGCATCAAGCACGCCGTGCTGAACGCCAAGCCGGAGCACGCCGAGCGCGAGGGCGAGGTGATCGCCGAGGCGGGACGCCCGTTCGCGGTCACCATCGCGACGAACATGGCCGGACGCGGTGTGGACATCAAGCTCGGCGGCAACGAGGAGCACCTCACGCAGGTCGAGCTCACGAAGCGCGGCCTCCAGCCGGACAGCGACGAGTGGGACAAGGCCTGGGACGAGCTGTACCCGAAGATGGAGCAGCAGGTCGTCGAGGGCCGCGAGAAGGTGATGGAGTCCGGCGGCCTCTTCATCTGCGGCACCGAGCGCCACGAGTCGCGGCGCATCGACAACCAGCTGCGCGGCCGCTCCGGCCGCCAGGGCGACCCGGGCGAGTCGCTCTTCTACCTGTCCGCGGAGGACGACCTCGTGCGCCTCTTCGCGGGCGACCGCATCTACAAGATCCTCGACAACAAGTTCCTCGCGCAGGTGGACGACGAGGGCAAGGAGCTGCCGATCGAGCACAAGATGCTCTCGAAGCAGATCGAGGGCGCCCAGAAGAAGGTCGAGGAGCAGAACTTCCTGATCCGCAAGCGCGTCCTCGAGTACGACGACGTGATGAACCAGCAGCGCGAGATCATCTACGAGTACCGCGACCGGATCCTCGAGGGCCAGGACATGTCCGAGATCGCCCGCGAGCAGATCGCCGACGCCGCCGAGCGCATCGCGCGCGAGTACATGGCCGGCGAGTACCAGGAGGACTGGGAGCTCGACGCGCTGTTCGACCAGCTCGGGCAGATCTACGACCCCTCGTACGAGGTCGACGACGTCAAGGAGGGCACCGACAGGGAGACGCTCGTCGCGCAGCTGCGGGAGGACGTGATCCAGGCCTACGACGAGCGCGAGGGGGAGCTCGGCGACGAGCTGATGCGCGCGCTCGAGCGCTTCATGCTGCTCCAGATCATCGACGAGCGCTGGCGCGAGCACCTGCACGACATGGACTACCTGCGCGAGGGCATCCACCTGCGCGGGTTCGCCCAGATCGACCCGCTCGTGGCCTACAAGAACGAGGGCTTCGACATGTTCACGGAGCTCATGAACAACATCTGGGACGAGTTCGCGCGCTACGTCTTCAACGTCGAGGTGCAGGTCGAGCAGCCGCAGCAGCAGGCCGCCGGCGGGCCGGGCTGGGGCTTCGGCGGCAACAGCTCGAACACGGGCAACCTGAACTTCTCCGGCGGCCAGTCGCTCGCCGGGCGCGACGCCATCGCGGCGGCCGCGGGCGCGGCGGTGCCGGCCGGAATGGCGGAGGCCGGCCAGATGGCGGGCGAGGTGCTGGACTCGCCGGTCCCCGTGGAGACCCGCCGGCTCGACGACACCGAGAAGATCGGCCGCAACGACCCGTGCTGGTGCGGGTCCGGCAAGAAGTTCAAGAAGTGCCATGGCGCCTAGCGCCGATGGCCTCCGCGGCCAGCTGAAGCTGCTCGCGGACTCTCTTTGACCCCGCTGCGCTGGACGCTCGCCTAGCCGAGCTCGAGGGCGAGATGCAGGCGCCCGGCTTCTGGGACGACCAGGAGCGAGCGGCATCCGTGTCCGCCGAGCACGCCTCGATAGGGCGGCGGCTCGAGACGTTCCGCTCGCTCGAGTCGGACATCGAGGACCTGGAGGCGCTCGAGGAGCTCGCCGAGGAGGACAACTCGATCGCCGCCGAGCTCGAGGAGCAGCGCGCGTCGATCGAGGCGCGCCTGGCCGAGCTCGAGGAGGCCCGGCTCTTCTCGGGCGACTACGACGCGGGCGACGCGGTCGTGACCGTGAACGCCGGCGCGGGCGGCACCGACTCGCAGGACTGGGCCGAGATGCTGCTGCGCATGGAGATGCGCTGGGCCGAGCGGCGCGGAATGAAGGTGGAGCTGAAGGAGGCGTCGGAGGGGGAGGAGGCCGGCGTCAAGTCGGCCACGTTCATCGCCCGCGGCGAGAACGCGTACGGGCTCTTCTCGGCCGAGAAGGGCGTGCACCGCCTGGTGCGGATCTCACCGTTCGACGCCCAGTCGCGCCGCCACACGGCCTTCGCCGGCCTCGAGGTGGCGCCGCTCGTGGAGGACGCTGTGGAGGTCGAGATCGAGCCCGACGACATCCAGATCGACACCTACCGCGCCTCGGGCGCGGGCGGGCAGCACGTGAACAAGACGGACTCGGCCGTGCGCATCACGCACCGGCCGAGCGGCATCGTCGTGCAGTGCCAGAACGAGCGCTCGCAGTCGTCGAACAGGGACACGGCGATGAAGATGCTGAAGGGCAAGCTGATCGAGCTGGAGGAGCGCCGCCGCCAGGAGGAGATCGCCAAGGAGAAGGGCGAGGCCCAGGACGTGGGCTGGGGCTCGCAGATCCGCTCGTACGTGCTCCACCCGTACACGATGGTCAAGGACCACCGCACCAACGTCGAGGCGGGCAACGCGCAGGGCGTGCTGGACGGCGACCTGGACCAGTTCGTGCGCGCGGAGCTGCTGCGCCGCGCCGGCGCAGCCGCCGCCTAGGAGTCCTCTTCGAGCGCGCCGCGCAGGCGGTCCTCGCTCGGCTCCTCCTGCTCCTCGAGCACGCCCAGCAGCTGCCCGACGCGGCAGACGAGCAGGCGCTCCTCCTCCACGTCCACCCATACGCCGGCGTTGCCCGGGAAGACGACGTGGTCTCCGGGCACGACGGGCATCTTGATCCCGACTCCGCCCCACCAGTCGAGCCCCGGGCCCACCGCGAGGACGATCCCGTGCTGGGGCGGCGTCTCGTGCTCGCCCGGCGGCAGCAGCAGCCCGGAGCGCCTGACCTGGTCCGGCTCGAGCTCCTTGATCACCACCTGGTC
>DASQER010000127.1:0-1865 GCA_035633575.1 Thermoleophilaceae bacterium | reverse complement strand
GTGCCGCGGCTGGCGCAGGCGGCCGGCGCCGGCGATGCGGGCGAGCGCCTCGCGGACGAGGCCGCCGAGCGCATCGAGGCCGTGGGGCGCGCCGTCGAGGGAGCGCCGCGCCCGCGCGTGGCCGCGCTGGAGTGGCTCGACCCGCTCTACGTCGGCGGCCACTGGGTGCCGCAGATGATCGCGCTGGCGGGCGGCGAGGACGTGCTGGGGCTGTCCGGCGAGAAGTCGCGCACGGCGGAGTGGGCGGAGCTCGAGGCCGTGGCGCCGGACGTAATCGTCGCGATGCCCTGCGGCTACTACGCGGAGCAGGCGGCGGCCGAGACGATGCACCAGAGCGAGCGACTCGTCGCGCTCGGCGCACGAGTGGTGGCGGTGGACGCCGCCGCCTACTTCTCGCGCCCGGGCCCGCGCCTAGTGGATGGCGTCGAGCTGCTTGGCCACCTGCTCCACCCCGAGCTGGTCCCGGCGCCGCCCACGCGCCGCTCGATCGAGCTGGACCTGCGGGGCTAGCCCGAGACCACGATCGAGCCGACGACCGCGGCCACGCCGAGCGCCGCGCAGAGCAGCTCCGGCACCGGCCTCGGAAGGCGGCCTCGCTCGCGCAGCTCCACCAGCAGCAGCGCCGCCAGCACCCCGCCGACGATGCCGCCGAGGTGGCCGCCGATCGAGATGTTCGGGATCGTGAAGGTGATCAGCAGGTTCAGCCCGATCCAGATTCCGAGCCCGCTCTCCATCAGGCTGAAGCCGCGGCTGCGCGCGACCACCGCCGCCGCCCCCATGAGCCCGAAGACCGCGCCCGAGGCGCCGACGGTCAGGTTGTCCGGGGAGAGCGCGAGGGCGCCGAAGGACCCGCACAGCAGCGACACGAAGTAGAGGAGCGCGAAGCGCCGCCTGCCGAGCACGGGCTCGACCATCGAGCCGAGGATCCACAGGGCCAGCATGTTGGCCATCAGGTGGAAGAGGCCGGCGTGGAGGAAGCCGCTGGTCACGAGCCGCCAGTACTCGCCGTCCGCGATCGTGGCGGCGGACACCCCGCCGTCGCCGATCAGCCCGCTCCCGGTCACGCCGCCACCGCCGCCGAACAGTGAGCCGAGGCCCACCAGCACGTTCAGGCCCATCAGCAGGTAGGTGAGCGAGGGCTCGTCCGTCATGGACCGCATCGTGCGGACCTTCGTGCTCTGGCGCGCGCACTCCGGGCAGCGCATCCCGACGGACGTGGAGGTCATGCAGTCCGGGCAGATCGGCCGCTCGCAGTTCGAGCAGCGCACGCCGGTCTCGCGGTTCGGGTGGCGGTAGCAGACGTCCACGGGGCGGTTCACAATAGACGCCATGGAAGAGCGCTCTCCCGCTCAGGTGTACGCGCTGGTGATCGGGCTCACGCTTGTCGTGGCCGGGATCGTCGGCTTCTTCTACAACGCCAGCTTCTCGACCGGTGACGGGACCGAGCGCGACGCCGTGCTCGGCATCCTCGACGTGAACGCGTGGCACAACCTCGTCCACATCGCCAGCGGGGTGATCGGCCTCGCGGTGGCGAGCTCCTACGGGGGCGCGCGCACCTACGCGATCGCGTTCGGCGCGGTCTACCTCGTGGTGACGCTGCTCGGCTTCATCGCGGGCGACGGCGAGGAGATCTTCAACCTCATCCCCGTGAACACCGAGGACAACGTCCTGCACCTGCTGATCGGCATCAGCGGGATCGGGGCCGGTCTCGCCACGCCGGCCAGTTCGCCGCCGAGCACGCCCCGGCCGAGCACGGCCGCCTAGCCCCGCAGGCGCCTCTCGATGTCGTCCGCGACCCCGCGGATCGAGCGCTCGAGGGCGTTCAGGCCGGTGACCTGACGCTTCTTGTGCTGCTGGCGGGCTCG
>DASQER010000126.1:0-11486 GCA_035633575.1 Thermoleophilaceae bacterium | reverse complement strand
CGACGCGTGCGGCGGCGAGATGCGTCGCGTGGTGGAGACGATCGACGCCTGGTACGACTCGGGCGCGATGCCCTTCGCCCAGTTCCACTATCCCTTCGAGGGCACCGACAGCTTCTCCGAGCGCTACCCCGCCGACTTCATCTGCGAGGGCATCGACCAGACGCGCGGGTGGTTCTACTCGCTGCTCGCGGTCTCGGTGATGCTGTTCGGCGAGGCGTCCTACAGGACGTGCCTCTGCCTCGGGCTGATCCTCGACCCCGAGGGCCAGAAGATGTCGAAGTCGAAGGGCAACGTGGTCGTGCCGTGGGACGTGCTGAACGCTCACGGCGCGGACGCGCTGCGCTGGTACTACTTCACCTCCAAGCAGCCCTGGGACGGTTACCGCTTCTCGCTCGAGACCGTCGGCGAGTCGGTGCGCCAGTTCCTGAAGCCGCTCTGGAACACGTACGCCTTCTACGTCATGTACGCGAACGTGAACGAGCCGGCGGGCGACTCGCAGGAGACGGAGCTCGACCGCTGGATCCGCTCGCGCCTGGCGGCCACCACCGAGCGCGTGGTCGAGCGCATGGAGGACTACGACACCACCTTCGCCGGCAGGGCGATCGCCGAGTTCGTCGATGACCTCTCGAACTGGTACGTGCGGCTCTCGCGCCGGCGCTTCTGGGACGGGGACCCCGCCGCGTTCGACACGCTGCGCGAGTGCCTTCTCGAGACCTCGAAGCTGCTGGCCCCGCTCACGCCCTTCGTGACCGACGAGATCTACGACAACCTCGACGGCGGCGAGGCGTCGGTGCACCTGTGCGACTTCCCCGAGCCGGCGGCGCGCGACGAGGAGCTCGAGTGGCGGATGCAGGTGGTCCGCGACGCCGTCGAGCTCGGCAGGGCGGCGCGCGCGCACGCGAAGCTCAAGCTGCGCCAGCCGCTGCGCGAGGCCGTGGTTGTGGCGCCGGACCGCGAGCGCGCGGCGATCGAGCGACTCGAGGACCTCCTGAAGGACGAGCTGAACGTGAAGGCGGTGCGCTACGTCTCCGAGGCCGACGAGCTGGGCCGCTTCGAGCTGAAGCCGAACTACCGCACCCTCGGGCCGCGCTTCGGCAAGCACATGCCGCAGGCGGCGGCGGCCATCGCGGCGCTCGACCCGGGCACGCTGCGCGCCGGCGGGCGGGTCGGCGTGAACGTGGACGGCCAGGAACACGAGATCGGCCCCGAGGACGTGATCATCGCGCTGCAGCCGCTCGAGGGCTACCAGGTGGAGCGCTCCGGCACGCACGCCGTGGCCCTCAACGTGGAGCTCGACGACGAGCTGCGCCGGGAGGGCCTCGCACGCGAGGTGGTCCACGCCGTCCAGGCGGCGCGCAAGAGCGCCGGCCTCGATGTGGAGGACCGAATCTCGCTCACCCTCGGAGGCGACGAGGAGCTGCTCGCCGCCGCACGCGAGCACGAGGACTACGTGGCCGGCGAGACGCTCGCCACCTCGCTCGACTTCGACGGCGCGCAGGGCGCCTCGGCGAACGCGGAGGTGGCCGAGATCGAGGGCAGGCCGCTGTCGATCTCGGTTAGGCTGGCGCCCGCATGAAGCTCCCGCCTCCCTTCGACGAACGGCCCTTCGTGCTGCAGGTCGTCGGCGGAATCGTCGTTCCCGTCGTCTTCGGGATCCTGACCGGCCTGGCGCTCGGCTGGAGCGAGATCCTCTACTACGTCATGGCGGGCCCGCTGGCGATCCTCGGCGGCTTCCTCGGCGGGACCGAGCACCGCGGCGCCGACGAGGGCTTCGTGCGCGGCGCAATCGGCGGCCTCGTGTACGGCAGCTTCATCCTGATCGGCCACGAGATCGCCAACAACGAGCCGAAGGCGCAGCTGCCCGAACCGCAGAGCGGCCTCGTGTTCGCGACCACGCTGTTCGGCGCGATCCTCGGCGCCCTGGGCGCGCACTGGCGCAAGCGCCAGGAGCGGCGGCTCGAAGCCGCCGCTGCCCGCTAGCCGCCGCCCGCCTAGGAGGCTTCGGGCGCCGGCTCGAGCGCCGGCTCCAGCTCCTGCACGAGCCGGTTCTTCGGCAGCGCGCCGATGATCTGGTGCACGGCCTGGCCGTGCTTGAAGAGCAGCAGCATCGGGATCGACATCACGTTGTACTGCGCGGCGGTCTGCGGGTTGTCGTCCACGTTCAGCTTCACGATGCGCAGGTCCTCGCGCTCACCGGCCAGCTCTTCGAGGTGCGGCGCGATGATGCGGCAGGGGCCGCACCAGGGGGCCCAGAAGTCGACGAGGACGGGCTTGTCGGCCTCGAGGACCTCGGCCTGGAAGTTGTTGTCGGTGACCTCGTCGAGATTGCCTGCCACGGTTGCTCCTTATGGGGGATGGGTCGCTTCAGAAAATATAGCGAGGGGGTCAGCGCGACCGCCGGAGTCGCAGCGCCGGCACCTTCCAAACCGCCTCCAGCGCGATCCTCGCGGTCATCTTCGACCGGCCGACCCGCCGCTCGCGGAAAGTTATCGGCACCTCCGCGACGGTGAAGCCGGCCTGCACGGCCCTGTAGGTCAGCTCGATCTGGAAGCCGTATCCGTCGGCGTGCACGTCAGCGAGGTCGATCGCCTCGAGCACGCGCCGGTGGAAGCACTTGAAGCCGCCGGTCAGGTCGCGCACCGGAACGCCGAGCAGCAGGCGCGCGTAGCTCGAGCCGCCGCGGGAGAGCGCCCGCCGGACGATCCCCCAGTTCGTGACCCCTCCGCCCGGCACGTAGCGCGAGCCGAGCACCAGGTCCGCGGCCCCGGCGGCGGCGATCAGGCGCGGGACGTCGGCGGGGTCGTGCGAGAAGTCCGAGTCCATCTCGAGGGCCAGCTCCGCGCCCTCCTCGAGGGCCATGGCGAAGCCGGCGAGGTACGCCCGCCCGAGCCCCTGCTTCCGCGGCCGGTGGAGCACGCGGACCTGCGGCAGCTCCGCCGCCAGGCGCTCCGCGATCTCGCCCGTGCCGTCCGGCGAGCTGTCGTCGACGACCAGGATCGTGTGCTCGAGCCCCGTGCCGGCCAGTTGCGGCAGCACGGCGCGCACGAGCGGCTCGATGTTCTCGGCCTCGTTGTAGGTGGGGAGGATGAGCCAGGCTCCGGGCAAAGCGGCGCGTACGCTAGTCAACCAATGCGCAACGGCGAGATAGCGGAGGCCTTCGAGGAGCTGGCGAGCCTGTACGAGCTCGACGGCGCCGTGGTGTACCGCGTGGTCGCCTACCGCAACGCGGCGAAGGCGATCCGTGAGGCGGGGGGGTCGGTGGCGGAGCTGGCGCGCCAGGGGCGCGCCGAGGAGCTGGCCGGCGTCGGCAAGACGATCGCGGAGAAGATCGACGCGCTGCTGGAGGGCGGGTCGATTCCCTCGGCGGACAAGCTCAAGCAGCGCATCCCTCCCGGGCTCGTGGAGGTCACCCGCATCCCGGGCCTGGGCCCCAAGCGGGCCCGCATGCTGCACGAGCACCTCGGCGTCGCGTCCATCGACGACCTGCGGCGCGCGGCGGAGGACGGCAGCCTCAAGGACGTGGCCGGCTTCGGCCGGAAGGCCGAGGAGAACGTGCTCGCCGCGCTCGCGGCGGGCGCCGACGGCCGCCCCAAGGCACGCGTGCTGCTCTCGAAGGCTCTCACCGTGGGCGAGGAGCTCGTGGCCACGCTGCGCGACCATCCCGCGGCCCTGCGCGTGGAGCTGGCCGGCAGCGCGCGGCGGAGCGCCGACACCGTGAAGGACCTCGACATCGTGGTGGCCTCGAGCGACCCGGCGGCGCTCGTGGAGGCGTTCGCGGGCCTGAACGCGATCGACACGGTCTCGACCTCCGGCGAGGCGGGCGCCAAGGCCGTGACCCACTCGGGCCTGCCCGTGGACCTCCGCATCGTGCCGGAGGAGGCGTTCGGGAACCTGCTCCAACACTTCACCGGCTCCGGCAAGCACAACGAGGCGCTGCGCACCGAGGCGGTGCGGCGCGGCCTGCACGTGAGCGAGTACGGGATCGCCGACGACGACAGCGGCGAGTCGCACCCGTTCGCCACGGAGGAGGAGGTCTACGAGCGGCTCGGCATGCGGTACATCCCGCCCGAGCTGCGCGAGAACCGCGGCGAGCTCGAGGCCGCGCGCGAGGGCCGCCTGCCGGACCTGATCGAGCTGGACGACATCCGCGGCGACCTGCACATGCACACGACGCTCTCGGACGGCCACGCGAGCGTGGAGGAGATGGCGAGCGCCGCCCGCGAGCTCGGCTACGGGTACGTGGCGATCACCGACCACTCGGCCACGCACGGCTTCGGCGACGACGTGCAGCCGAACGCGCTGCGGCGCCGGATCGAGGAGATCCGCGACCTCGGCGACCTCGGCATCACCGTGCTCGCGGGCACGGAGACGAACGTGCTCCCGGACGGCTCGCTCGACTACGCGGACGACCTGCTGGAGGAGCTCGACTGGGTGATCGCGAGCCTGCACACCTCGTTCCGGCTCTCGGAGAAGAAGCAGACGGAGCGCATGCTGCGCGCGATGGAGCATCCGCTCGTGGACGCCATCGGCCATCCAACGGGTCGCCTGATCGAGCGGCGGGAGCCGTACGCGCTCGACCTCGACCGCGTGATAGCGAAGGCGGTCGAGACCGGCACGTTCCTCGAGGTCAACGCCAACCCGGACAGGCGTGACCTGAACGACGTGTACGCGCGGGCGGCCGCGGAGGCGGGCGCGACGCTCGTGATCGACAGCGACGCGCACTGGCCGCGCACGCTGCAGAACATGCGCTACGGCCTCGCCACCGCGCGCCGAGCGTGGCTCACCGCAGGGCAGGTGGCGAACACCCGGCCCTGGGCCGAGCTGGCCGAGCTGCGCAAGCGCGGCCGTTGACCGTCTAGCCCGGCTCCGGCTCGATCCTGCGCATGCCCGGCAGGCGCAGGAGGCTCGGAGCGCCGAAGGGAGAGCCCCTGTCGAACCAGAACTCGACGCCGTCGCGGGCCTCGATGGCCGCGACGGCGCTCGACTGCCGTCGCCAGAGCAGCGCCACGAACAGGCAGAAGCCGGTCGCGGCCACCGGCACCTGCGGCACGAGGAAGCCGAGCGCGCCGGCCAGGACGGTCACCGCCGCCAGCGGCCAGAGGCGGTTGAACATCACGGTGCCGGGCTCGAGCTCCGGCAGCGAGTTGGTCCGCCTCGCCTCGGCGAGCAGGCCGGCGATCCCGCTGGTGGCCTGCGGCTGGCGCCCGAGCCAGAGGCCGGCGAGTATGGCGAGGCACCACCACACGGCGGCCACGTAGACCAGCGTGTTGGTGTCCGCCCGCGCGGCGCCCACCACGGACACCACCGCGAGGGTCGTGGCGGCGCCCCCGAAGAGCAGGACCGACACGCGCAGGAAGTCGCGGAACCTCACTGCTCAGCCAGGATCTGGAGCACGCGCCGGAAGCCATCGACGCCGTCCACGACCAGGTCGGCCCGCTCGACGATCTCGGGAGGACCCTCGTCGGAGCGCACGCCCACGCGCACCGCGGCGTCGAGCCGGCCTTCGTCCACCAGGCCGGTGAGCGCGGAGAAGCCGTCGAGGTCCGTCACGTCGTCGCCCCCGAACAGAGCCGCCCGCGACCCCGTCCGCAGCACCAGGTCGCGCACGGCCTGCCCCTTGTCCACCGGCACGGGCGGGCGGATCTCGAGCACCTTGCGGCCCCAGTGGGTCCCGAGCCCGGCGGCCTCCGCCTCCTGCGCCAGCCCCTCGAGGTGGGAGCGCGCCCTGTCCTCGTCCGGGGCGCCGCGCCAGTGGAAGGTCACGATCGCGCCCTTGTCCTCGATCCGGACGCGCATGGCGCGCAGCTCGGGGGTGTCGCGCTCGGAGGCGAAGCGCTTCACCTGCTTCTCCCAGCTCTTGAAGGCCGGCACGACGCGCGGGGTGGTCGAGCCGGGCTCGAGCAGCTCGGCCCCGTGGGAGCCCGCGTAGGCGATCCCGCCCACTCCCACCAGCCGGCGCACGTTTGCGGCGGAGCGCCCGGAGATGCACGCCACGCAGCCGTAGCGCCGCGCCAGCCGGCCGAGTAGCAGCGCGGTCTCCTTCGGCACCCGGGCGTCCTCCGCGCGCCCCACGATCGGGGCCAGCGTGCCGTCCACGTCGCAGAAGATGGCCGCCCGCGCGGGGTCGGCCGTGAGGGCGCGAAGAGTCTCCTCCACGCGCCGTAGTATGCCCCGGGATGTCGTTCAGGCCGCTCCGCCTAGCCGCCATCGCCACGGCGGCAGGCGCGTTCTCCGGCCTGTTCGGAGTGGGCGGCGGACTGATCATCGTCCCGCTGCTCGTGCTGTGGTTCGGTTACGGGCACCGGGAGGCCGCCGGCACCTCGCTCGCGGCCATCGCCGTGATTGGGGCGCTCGCCGCGGCGGCCCACGCCGTCTACGGCAATGTAGACCTCTGGAAGGGAGTGCTGGTCGCGCTTCCCGCCATCGCCGGCGTCCTGGCCGGCACGGCGCTCCAGCAGCGCATCTCCGAACGCGCCCTGGCGGGCGCCTTCGTCTTCCTGTTGCTGGCCTCAGCGGCGGTGCTGGTCTTCTGATGGACGCGCTCGATGTCGGCGGCCTGCTCGCGCTCGGCTTCGCGGCCGGCATGGCGGGTGGCCTGCTCGGAGTGGGCGGCGCCATCCTGTTCGTGCCCGCGCTCGTGGTGTTCGCGCACGAGTCCCAGCTCGAGGCCGTGGCCACCTCGCTGGTGGCGATAGTGCTCGTCGCCCTGGTCGGGGCCTGGAGGCAGCGCGGGTACGGCAACCTGCGACTTCGCGACGGCCTGACGATCGGGCTGCTCTCGCCGCTCGGCGTCCTCGCCGGCGTGGCACTCGCGAACGCCGTTCCCGAGCGCGGGCTCGAGCTGTCGTTCGCTGCGGTCCAGCTGCTGTTCGCTTGGCGACTCGCCGGAAATGCGGGACTGCGCTAGGTTGCAGCGCGGTGGAGATCCTCGACGTAGAGACCGAGGACCGCAACGGACTCCCGCACGTGGCCCTGAAGGGAGAACTCGATCTCTCGACGGTGGCCAAGGTGCAGGACGAGTTGCGGCGAGTGGAGGCGAACGAGCCCCCGGTCGTCGTGGTCGACCTCTCTCGACTGACCTTCCTCGATTCGACCGGCCTGCGCTGCCTCGTGACCGCGGACGAGCGGGCGCGCGACGCCGGGCGGCGGGTCGTGATCGTGCGCGGGCCGGAGCCCGTGCAGCGCGTGTTCAGCATCACTCGCCTCGAGGAGAGGCTCGAGATGGTGGACGACGCTTCCGCCGTGGGCTGACCGCCCCAGCAGGTTTCACTTCTGCCCGAAAGGGTGATATGTGACGCGTGACGCCAGCCGTCCTGGTCGGGGAGCCGGCGGCTGAGTCTCCCGAGGCACGGAGGCTCGAGGACGACAGGCTCCTCCTGAGCTACCACAGGGAAGGGAATCTCGAGGCTCGGGATGAGCTGGTGGTCCGCTTCGTGCCGCTGGCGCGGCAGCTCGCGTCTCGCTACCGCCACGCGGGCGAGTCGCTCGAGGACCTCGTGCAGGTGGCGTGTGTCGGGCTGATCAAGGCCGTGGACCGCTACGACCCCGACCGCGGCAAGGGCTTCACCCGCTACGCGGTCCCGACGATCCTCGGCGAGATCAAGCGCCACTTCCGCGACAAGGGCTGGTCGGTGCACGTGCCGCGCGCCACGCAGGAGCTCGTGCTGGAGGTCGGCGAGGCGCTCGGCACCCTGCCGGCGAAGCTGGGCCGCTCGCCCAGTCCGCGCGACGTGGCGGCGGCCGTGGGCGCGCCTGTCGAGGGCGTGCTCGAGGCAATGGAGGCGGCCACCGCCTACGAGGCCGTCTCGCTCGACGCCCCCCGGCCCGGCGGCGGCGAGGACGAGAGCTGGACGCTCGCCGAGTCCCTCTCGGAAGAGGAGCACGGCTACGAGCTGGTCGAGATAGGCGAGACGCTGCGCGGGACGCTCGAGGCGCTGCCGCCGAGGGAGCGCCTGATCCTGCGCCTCCGCTTCGAGGAGGACATGACTCAGGCGGAGATCGCCGAACGGGTCGGCGTCTCGCAGATGCACGTCTCGCGCCTGCTGCGGCGTTCGCTCGACCGGCTCTCGGCAGCAGGCGCCGCGGCGGCGTAGCATGCGCCGCGTGGCGCAGGAGCTCACCGCCCGCCCCGAGGTGGCGGCGCTGGTGTCCCGCGGGGAGGAGCGGGGCTGCGTGAACCTGTCCGAGTTCGACGAGCTGGTCCAGGCGCTCGACCTGACGGACGACGACGTCGACGCGCTCGAGACCCACCTGGAGGCACAGGGCATCGACCTGGGCGACGACTGCGGGCGCACCGGGGTCGAGCCGACGACGTTCCGCAACGGCGAGCTGGCGGCTGCGACCACCGACGCCCTGCAGCTCTTCCTCAACGAGCTCCGGCGCTACCCGCTGTTGAGCGCCGCGGAGGAGGTCGAGCTCTCCAAGCGGATCGAGCAGGGGAACCTCGAGGCCAAGGAGCGCATGATCAACTCGAACCTGCGCCTCGTGGTCTCGATCGCGAAGAGGTACCAGGGCCAGGAGCTCTCGCTGCTCGACCTGATCCAGGAGGGCATCTTCGGGCTGATCCGGGCGGCGGAGAAGTTCGACTGGCGCAAGGGCTACAAGTTCTCGACCTACGCGACCTTCTGGATCCGCCAGGCCATCCAGCGCGGCCTCGCCAACAAGGCGCGCACGATCCGGATCCCCGTGCACATCGGCCAGCGCGAGCGCAAGATCGTCCGCGCCGAGCGCGACCTGTCGGCCAGGCTCGGGCGTGAGCCGACGGACGACGAGATCGCCCAGGCCGCCGAGCTTGCGCTCGACCAGGTCGAGGAGGTGCGCGATGCCGCCCGCACGGTCACGAGCCTCGATCGCCCGATCGGCGAGGAGGGTGACACCGCGCTCGGGGACGTGCTGGAGGGCGGCTCCCCGCCGGTGGACCAGGAGGTCGAGGTGAGCCTCAGCCAGGAGCTCCTGCGACGGATGATCGACGAGCTGCCGGAAACCGAGCGCAAGGTGATCCGGCTGCGCTTCGGGCTGGACGGGGACGACCCCCAGCCGCTGCGCGAGACCGGGCGCCGCCTGGGCCTGTCCGCGGAGCGGGTGCGCCAGATCGAGTCGCGCGCGCTCCAGCGGCTCGCCATGCGCCGCGAGCTGGAGGCGTTTCGAGAGGTCGCATGACCCTCTCGAACCAACTCGGCGACTGAACGAGGGCCAAACGCTAGGAGACCGGAACGTCCGGCGTGCGCACGATTCCGATCGCCCCGATCGCGAAATGTAGGCCGGGAGCGAAGCGCGCCGGCCTCCCGTCGCCCTCGGGCGAGTAGCGCTCGCGCTCGTCGAGCAGCTCCAGGACCGCCCGGCAGACCGGGGCCTGCCGGGCGTCGTCACCCACGTCGCACGCCAGCCGGACGAGCGCGAGTGTCTCCGCCGGCTCCACGCCGTGGAACATCTGGCCGAGGGCGCTCATCAGGAACGAGTACACGCGGTCGAGCAGGGGATCGCGCGCCAGGCCGTCCGACCCCGGCGCCGGGCCGAGGTCGAGCGGCTCCTCGCCGTTCACGAGCCGGAGCGCCTGGCCGCCCACGACGGCGCGCGCCTGCTCGGCGTCGAGGCCCACCTGCAACGCGTTGCGGAGCGTCATGACCGTCGCCCACGCCGGGGCGCCGTAGGGCGCGTCGCTCGCCATCAGGACCTGCCCCGGAGGCACGAGCGCCAACAGCGCCTGGACGTCGCTCGGGGACCACCACGAGGTGTCGAAGAAGAGGTTGGGGTGGTCGGGCGTGACGCGCCAGATCCAGGCCAGGTCGGAGATGCCGGCATGCGCCAGGATCAGGCGCATGCCCGGGTGCCGCGAGCACGCCTCGACGGCGTGCCGGCCGAGCGCCGGGATGCCGCGGCCCGCGTGCACGAGCACGGGCAGGCGCCGCTCGCTCGCCAGCGCGAACACCGGTTCGAGACCGGGGTGGTCGAGCGTGAACCGCTCAGCCCTGGGGTGGAGCTTGATCCCGCGCGCCCCGCGGCCCAGCGCGCGCTCCGCCTCGGCGAGCGGCTCGTCGTGCGGGTCGAGGCGGCAGAAGGGGAACAGGCGGCCCTCCGTGGCCCCGGCCTCCTCGATCACCATGTCGTTGGCGGCGGGATAGCCCTCGGGCTCGTGCATCGGGAAGACGAACGCGCCGCGGGCGTCGATCCGCTCCAGCGCGCCGGTCAGCTGGGCGCGGCTGCACGAGTAGCCGTCCGGGTCGTTGAAGCCGATGTGCGTATGCACGTCGAGCGGCTCGATGCCGGGCACGAGATCGCGCAGGCGCTCGAGCCACGGAAGCATGCCGGAGTCGGGGATCACGGCCGCTGAGATTACTCGCGAGCTAGCGCTTCGTCTGGAGCACGAAGTGGCTGGGCTCGCCGTTCTCGCGAACGAGCGAGAGCTGACCGACGATCGGGACCAGGAGGCCCTGGGCGTGCACGTACCCGGTGTCGATCTCCACCGACTCGGAGCGTCCCTCGAGCATGTCCTTCATCTGCTGGCGGTGCTTGTCGAGGTTCGCGCGGTCCATGACCGGCGGCCAGACGGCCTGCTGGAACTCGGCCTCGTTGTAGCCGACGAGGTCTGAGAAGGCCTGGTTGAGCTCCTGGAAGCGCCCGTCGAGGGCGATCCTCGCCATCGGCTTCTTCACGTCGTCGAAGCCCGGCCGCTGCTCTCGCGGCGGCGCCGTCTTGCGGTTGCCGAAGAGCGGCCGTCGCGGGCCCTCGCCGTTCTCGTGAGCGCTGGGGCCCGGAGCTGCGGCCGGATGCGTCTCGAAGCGGCTGAGTGTGCGCCGCTCCTCGGGGTGCCCGTTGGAGCCCGCGCCGGCGCCGGCCTCGTCGGCCGCCTGGCGCGCCACGCCGGCCGCCAGCTTCGCGGCGGCTGCGTCCTCGCGGGCGCGCTCGGCCTCGCGCTCCGCCGCGGCTGCCGCGTCGGCGAGCCTGCGGGCCGTCTCCTCGACGGCGCCCGCCTGCTCGCCCGCGCGCGCGGCGTGGCGGTCCGCCGTCCCCGCGGCCTCGTTGGCTCGGGTGAGGTGACGCTCGACGGCCGTGACCGCCGCCTCGGCGCGGTCGGCGTGGCGCTCCACCCCGGCGGCCCGCTCCTGGACCCGGGCGATCTTCGCCTCGATTTCGCCGGCCACCTCGGCGCCGCGCTGGACCGCGGCCTGCGCGTGGCTGCCGGCAGCCTCCACGCGCTCCGCGGTGCGCTCCATCGCGGCGGCGGTCTGCTCGGCGTGCTCGATGTTGCGTTCCACCGCGGTCGCGGCCTCGCCGGCGCGCGCGATGTCCTTCTCGATCCAGCCGGCCAGCTCATCCCCGCGGGCGATCGCCGTCTCGGCGCGCTCCGCCGCCTGCTCGGCACGCTCCGCGCCCGCCTGCTGGTCGGAGGCGGCCTGGACGACGCGCTCCACGTCGGCCCGGGCGCCGGCGGCGGCCTGCTCGGCGCGCCCCGCGTGGGCCTCGACTGCGCTCTCCGCGGTCTCCGC
>DASQER010000125.1:0-2242 GCA_035633575.1 Thermoleophilaceae bacterium | reverse complement strand
AGGGGCCCAAATGCAGATCGGTCGCGAGCGCCGCGCCGCTAGCGCTCGATTTTCGTGATCTTGAGCTTGCGCGCCGGGCCGCGGGGCACGGACACGGTGACGGTCTGGCCGCGCTTGTGGCCGAGCAGGGCCCTGCCGACGGGCGACTCGTTCGAGAGCTTGTTGTCGGAGGGGTCGGCCTCCGCCGAGCCGACGATCTTGAACTTCGTCGACTTGTCCGTCCTCTGGTCCTTCACGTGCACGGTGGCGCCGACGCTGACCACGTCCGTGTCGACCGACTTGGCGTCGATCACGCGGGCGTTGCGCAGCTTCTCCTCGAGGTCGGAGATCTGCTTCTCCAGCATCGCCTGCTCGTTCTTGGCGTCGTCGTACTCGGCGTTCTCGGAGATGTCTCCGAACTCGCGAGCCTCCTTGATGCGCTCGGCCACCTCGCGGCGGCGATCACCGCTCAGGTGCTCGATCTTCGCCTTGAGCTCCTTAAGGCCTTCAGGTGTGAGGACGGTCTCTCGTGCCATAAGAAAACCCCCGTTCTTCCTCCCGAGGGACGGAGGAGTGTAGCAAGGGAAAATACGCCCGCCGGGGCCGTTCAGATCAGGCGGCAAGCGGGCTTGCAGAGCCCGCGATCCCGTGCCAGGCCTCGCGCGCGTGGGCTGTGGTGGGCGCCGTGACGAGGGGCTCGCGCTCGCGCCTGGTGAGCTTCAGCCGCTCGGCGTACCAGGGGTAGAACTTGCGCAGATAACGGCCTGCCCGCTCCACGCCGAGGTGGTCCTCCGCGCAGTCGATCACCCACTCGAGCTCCTCGAGCACCTCGTGCGGCGCCGGCTCGCCCTCGTAGCCGCCCAGCAGGCGGCCGAAGATCCAGGGGTTGCCGAGCGCGCCGCGCGCCAGCATCACCGCTGCCGCGCCGCTCTCCCCGAACGCCCGCAGGGCGCGCTCGTCGCTCGAGAGCCCGCCGGAGACGATCACCGGCACCGGCAGCGCCTCGACCAGCTCGCGCGCCAGCGCGTAGTCCGGCGCGCCCGAATGCTGCTGCGAGGCATGCCGGGGGTGGAAGGCGATGCCCGCCACGCCCGCCTCCTCCACGAGGCGCCGGGCCAGCTCCACCCCGGCCCTGTCGCCGGGCTCGCGCCCGGGCCGCAGCTTCACCGTGACCGGCAGGCCGCCGCCCTCCGCCGCGGCGCGCGCGATGGCGACCGCCCGCTCCGGGTCCTCGAGCAGCGCCGCGCCCGCCCCGGTCCTGCAGACCTTGCGCACCGGACAGCCCATGTTGAGGTCGATGAGGTCGGCGCCCGCGTCCGCCACGATCGCGGCGGCCTCGCGCATCACCGCCGGGTCGTGCCCGAAGAGCTGGATCGACACCGGATGCTCGTCCGGGTGGATGCGAAGGAACTCGCGCACGGTGCGCTCGTTGCCATGCGCCAGCCCGAAGCTGGACACCATCTCGGAAACCACGAGCCCGGCGCCGTAGCGCTTCGCCTGGAGGCGCACGAACCAGTTGCCGATGCCGGCAAGCGGCGCGAGCACGACGCGGTTGGCGACCCTCAGGCCGCCGAGCGTCCACGTGTCGGTCAGCGAGCGCACGCCAGCAAACGGTAGAGGGTCGCCGCTCAGGCGGCGTCGAAGGGCTCGCTGCCGTCGGGCAGGATCGTGAGGTCCCCCTCGGCGTGGACGAGCTCGAGCAGGCGCCGCACGCACGGCGCCGGGCGCGCAAGGGAGAAGCTCGCTCCGTCTCCGTTCGCGCGCCGGGTGGCGCGCAGCAGCACGGCGAGGCCGTGGAGGTCCATGAAGTCCACGTCGGCGAGGTCCAGCACGATCCGGCGCCGCTCGGCGAGCAGCCCGTCGACGGCCTCGCCCATGTGCGGCGCGGTCGCGGCATCCACCTCGCCCTGCACCCGCACCACGACCGCGCGGCCGAGGTCGTCGAGCGAAACGCCGAATGGGTGGAGGGAGACCACTGTGGAGATCATCACGTTGCGGTTTGCGACCCGGTGACGAGCGTACACCCGATCAGCTGCTGTTGCGCTCCCAGATCAGCTTCAGGCCCTGCAGGGTCAGCCGGTCGTCCACCTCGTCGACCTGCTCGCAGAACGGCACGATCGCCGCGGCGAAGCCGCCGGTGGCGATCGCTGTCGCCTCCTCCCCCAGCTCCTCGCGCAGGCGCCGGACGATCGCATCCACCTGGCCGGCGAAGCCGTACACGACCCCGGCCTGTATCGCCTCCTGCGTCCCCTTGCCGATCGCG
>DASQER010000124.1:0-7584 GCA_035633575.1 Thermoleophilaceae bacterium | reverse complement strand
GTTCGAGCAGATGGAGATGGAGTTCTTCGTGCCGCCGGCCGAGGCGGAGGGCTGGCACGAGCACTGGATGGAGCAGCGGATGGAGTGGTACGTCTCGCTCGGGATCGACCGCGAGGCGCTGCGGCTCCGCCCGCACGAGGCGGACGAGCTGTCGCACTACTCGAGCGCCACGAGCGACATCGAGTACCTCTACCCGATCGGCTGGTCCGAGCTCGAGGGGATCGCCAACCGCGGCGACTTCGACCTCACCCAGCACGCGGAGCACTCGGGAACGAAGCTCGAGTACGTCGACACGGCGAGCGGCGATCGCTACGTGCCGCACGTGATCGAGCCGGCCGCCGGCGTCGGCAGGACGGTGCTGGCGCTGCTCTGCGACGCCTACGACGAGGACGACCTCGGCGGGGAGCAGCGCACGGTGCTGCGGCTCGCTCCGCACATGGCGCCGATCAAGGTCGCCGTGCTGCCGCTCGTGAACAAGGACGGCCAGCCGGAGAAGGCGCGCGCGATCTACGAGGAGCTGCGCGGCCGCTGGCCCGCGGAGTACGACGCGGGCGGCTCGATCGGCAAGCGCTACCGCCGCCAGGACGAGATCGGGACGCCGTTCGGCGTGACGGTCGACCACCAGACGATGGAGGACGACACCGTCACGTTGCGCGACCGGGACACGCTCGAGCAGGAGCGCTTCCCGGTGGCGGAGCTAGCGGCCGAGATCGAGCGCCGGCTGGCGTGACGCCGGGCCCTCGAACCGGGTGCGTGAGTCAGCTCACACGGCGCCGAGCAGGCGGCGCGCGCTGGACACGCCCAGGTCGAACGCGGCCTGCTGGTCCCAGTCCGGGTCGGACAGGACCTGGATGCCGAAGCCGTCGCCGAGCGAGAAGAGGATCGAGGCCACGGCCTCCGGCTCGGCCTGGAGGCGGATCACGCCCTCGCGCTCCTTCGTGCGCAGCCAGCCGGCCAGCCGTTCGCGCCACTGGCGGTAGAGCTCGGCGAGCTCGGCGCGGATCTCGTCGGAGTGGCGCGAGGCGCTCAGCATCTCGTAGATGACGGCCTGGCCGCCGGCGTCGTCCTCGAGGAACTCCTCGAGGCCCACCACCAGCGCCTGGAGGATCTCGTCCACGCTGTGCGCCTTCTCGAGCCGCTCGTCCATGTTGCGGTTGCGCACCTCGCAGTCGTGGCGCACAACCTCGACGAGCAGCCGCTCCTTCGAGCCGAAGTAGTAGTGCAGGAGCCCTCGCGACACGCCGGCCTCGCGCGCCACGTGGTCGAACGTCGACCCCGCGGCGCCGCGCTTCCCGACGCTCGCCCGCATCGCCGCGATGATGCGCTGGGCCTTGTCGCCCTCGAGCTTGCGCGGGGCATCGCTGGTGGTCGCGGCCTCCATCCCGCGGGCATCTTAGTTGGCCGGCCAGTCAGGCGACGCCCGCGCCCTGATGGCCGAAACGAAAAGGGCGCCCGAAGGCGCCCTTTCCAAAGCTCGGGTTGGGACCGCGCTAGGCGGTTCCCACCGGTTCGCTCGTGCTTGGCTCCGGGGTGGTGCTCGCCGTGTACTCGAACTCCTCCTCCGCGCCGAAGAGCGCGTCGAGCACCTTCTTGCGAAGGCCCTCGCTCACGGCCAGTGCGATCCCCCCGCCGATGAGTGCCATCAGCAGCAGGCGGCCCTTGCCGCGCTTCTTCTTCTTGCCCCCGCGCAGCGACTCGGCGGCGTCCTTCAGGGACGTCGCGGCCTCGCGCAGGTCGCGCTGCACCTTCTTGTTCTCGGTAACGGCCTTGACAGGCCCCTTGCCGTTCGACATGCGCGAATAGGCCTTGCGCGCCGAATCAAAGGCGTTGCGGAGGTTGTCGCGCAACTCCTCGTCCTCGACGAGCCGCTTCACGTAGGTGTTCGAGCGGACCGCCTTGCCGGCGGCGTACGCTCCGGCTCCTGCCTTCGCGGCCTTTTTCTGTGCTGCCATCTCTCTCCTCGATCCGCTTGCTGCGGGCACTCTACCCAGGTTGGCCGGGCGCGAACAGGAAACCGCCGCTATACGGCTTGCCTGCGCACCGCGCGCTTCTGGAGCGCCGCCTCCAGGACCTCGTCGACGTGGTCAACGAGCGTGAACCTCATCTTCCTGCGGAGGGGCTCGGGGATGTCGTCGATGTCCACCTCGTTGCGGCGCGGGATCACCAGGCGGGTGATGCCCGCGCGCTGGGCGGCGAGGGCCTTCTCCTTGAGGCCGCCGATCGGCAGGACCATCCCGGTGAGGGTGATCTCGCCGGTCATGGCGACGTCGGAGCGCACCGGCCGGCGGGTGAGCCGTGAGGCGAGCGCGGTGGCCATGGTGATGCCGGCGCTCGGGCCGTCCTTCGGAATCGCCCCGGCGGGCACGTGCACGTGCAGGTCGTGCTCCTTGAACCAGTCCGGCGACACCCCGCTGCCGAGCTCACCGCTCTCCGTCTTGCTCTTCACGTAGGAGAGCGCGGCCGCGGCGGACTCCTTCATCACGTCGCCGAGTTGGCCGGTGATCTGCAGCTTGCCCTCGCCCGGGTAGTCGATGGCCTCGACGAAGAGCACGTCACCCCCCACCGGCGTCCACGCCAAGCCGGTGGCCACGCCGGGCTCGCTCGTGCGCCGCTTCACCTCCGCCTGGTAGCGCGGCTTGCCGAGCAGCTCGGTGACGGTCTCCGGCCGGATCATCCGCTTCGAGCGGCGCGTGCCCTCGGCGAACTCGCGCGCGACCTTGCGGCAGATGGAGCCGATCTGGCGCTCCAGCGAGCGCACGCCCGCCTCGCGCGTGTAGCCGTCGATGATCGCGTCGAGCGCGGGCTTCGCGAACTCGATCTTCGAGCGCCCGAGGCCGTTCAGCTCCACCTGGCGCGGCACGAGGTAGCGCATGGCGATCTCGCGCTTCTCCTCGTGCGTGTAGCCGGAGAGCTCGATCACCTCCATGCGGTCGAGCAGCGCCGGGGGGATCGTGTCCACCTGGTTGGCGGTGCAGATGAAGAACACGTGCGAGAGGTCGAACGTCACGTCGAGGTAGTGGTCGCGGAAGCCCGAGTTCTGCTCGGGGTCGAGCACCTCGAGCATGGCGCTCGCCGGGTCGCCGCGGAAGTCGGCGCCCATCTTGTCGATCTCGTCGATCATCAGCACTGGGTTGTGCGAGCCGGCGTCGCGCAGCGCACGGATGATCGTTCCGGGCATGGCGCCGATGTACGTGCGGCGGTGGCCGCGGATCTCCGACTCGTCGCGGACGCCGCCCAGGGAGATGCGCTCGAACGCGCGCTCCATGGCGGCGGCGATGGAGCGGCCGAGCGACGTCTTGCCGACGCCCGGCGGGCCGACGAAGACGACGATCGAGCTGCGCGCGTCCGGCTTCAGCTTCCGCACCGCGAGGAACTCGAGGATCCGGTCCTTCACCTTGTCGATGTCGTAGTGGTCGCGGTCGAGGACCTTGCGCGCGTGTTTCAGGTCGAGGTTGTCCTCGGTGGCCTTGGACCAGGGCAGCGACGCGAGCCACTCGAGGTAGGTGCGGATCACGCCGTGCTCGGCGGACTGCGGCGGGAGGCGCTCGAAGCGGGACAGCTCGCGCTCGGCGACCTTCCACACGTGCTCCGGGAGCTTCGCCTCCTCGAGCAGGGTGCGCAGCTCCTGCGCCTCGGCCTCCTGCTCGTCGACCTCGCCGAGCTCCTCCTGGATCGCCCTCAGCTGCTGGCGCAGGAAGTACTCGCGCTGGCCGCGGTCCATCTCGGACTGGACCTGCGACTGGATCCGGCTCCCGATCTCAACCAGCTCGAGCTCGCGAGCGAGGATCTCGGACAGGAGCCGCAGCCGCTTGCTCACGTCGCGCTCCTCGAGCAGCCGCTGCTTGTCCTCTGTCTTGATCCGCAGCGAGGCGGCGATCATGTGCGCCAGCTCGGCCGGCTCGTCGATGTTCGCCACCGCCAGCTGCAGCTCCTCGGGCAGGTAGGGCAGCTCCTCGATGATGCGCGAGAAGGTGGCCTGGACGTTGCGCGTGAGCGCCTCGAGCTCCGGCGAGGGCGCCAGCTCGTCGGGGGCCTCCTCGATGCGCGCCACGAGGTAGGGCTCGGTGGCGATGAAGTCGCCGAGCTCGACCCGCTGCCCGCAGTGCACGAGGATGCGCACCGTGCCGTCCGGCACCTTCAACATGCGGGCAACCACTCCCACCACGCCCACCCGGTAGAGGTCGTCCGGGCCCGGCTCCTCCTTCTCGGGGTCCTTCGAGGCGACCATCACGAGCATCCGGTTGCCGTCGAGCACGTCGTTGACGAGCTTGATCGAGCGCTGCTGCCCGACCGCGAGCGGCATCATCGTCTCGGGGAAGGCCACGCTGTCGCGCAGCGGCAGGACGGGCAGCGCCTCCGGGAGCGTGGCCTGCATGGTGACCTCAGCAGGCTCGCCGTTCACGGATGGCACGTGGATGGTCATGAGTCCGAGATGGGCACCCGGCGGACCGACTGCTCGGGCGCGGCCAGCGGTATCTCGACCTTCAGCATGCCGTCCGCGTACGAGGCGGCGGCCTGGTCGGCCACGACGTCGGCGCCCAGCTCCACCACGCGCCGGAAGGGGCCGTGCTCGATCTCGATCTGCTGGTAGAGGCGCCCGGCCGCCTGGGCGGGCCTGCGCTCGCCGGCGATCAGGAGCTGGCGGCCGCGGATCTCGAGCGCCAGATCCGCTGGGTCCACTGCCGCGAGGTCGACCTTGACGACCGCGCGCGGCGGGTTGTCGGTGTAGTACACGTCGACCTTCGGCGAGAAGCCGCGTCCCCGAAGGCCCGGGCGGCGCTCGAAGACGTCGCCGAAGAGCTCGTCGATCTCACGGCGCATGCGCTCGAAGTTCGCGAACAGGTCGCGCTGAGAGGTCACTGGGTCGAGAATAGTCCCCGGCCTGCGCGAGCCAACCCCGCCCCGCGCCCGCCTACACCTCGTAGACGGCGCCCTCGCGGGCCACCTCGACGGGGCCGCCGAACGCCTCGGCCGCCTCGTCACGGGCCCACTCGGAGTCGAGCTCGTCGGAGATGTGCACGAGCAGCAGGCGCTTGGCGGCCGCGCCGCGCGCGTGGTCGCCCGCCTCCTCGGGGGTCAGGTGGCCGCGCATGCCGGTGCGCTCGGGGCGCGGCAGGGTGGCCTCGACCAGCATCAGGTCGGCGTCGCGGGCGAAGTCGGCCAGGGCGTCGGTCGGGCTGGAGTCGGCCCCGTACACGATCCGCCCCGAGCCGTTGGCGGAGCTGATGCTCATGGCGAAGGTCTCGGTGAAGTGTGGGACGGCCTGGAACGTCACGCGGATCGGCCCGATCTCGATCTCGCTGGACGGGTCGTACTCGCGCAGCTCGAAGGCGTTCTCGATCAGGTCGTCATTCCCCCATGCGCCCACGACGCGCCGGAACAGCTCCCGCGCCCCGGGCGGCGCATGGAGCACGGGACGGGCCGGACAGTCCGTGCCCGGCCAGCGATCGACCGGGACGGGCTGCTGGCGCGGCGCGTAGGTGAGCGCGTACGAGTACGGGACCAGGTCGAGGAAGTGGTCGGCGTGGAGGTGCGAGATCACGACCGCGTCCACGTCCACGTAGTCGATCCGCTCGCGCAGCTTCGAGAAGACGCCGTTGCCGCAGTCGACGAGGACGGCCGTGTCGCCCTCCTCGATCAGGTAGCCGGAGCAGGCCCCGCCGGCGTCCTGCCATGACGGTGACTTACCGAGCACCGTGAGCCGCATGAGGGGACTCTATCCGGGCCGGTGTCCGGGCCGGCTAGGCGTTCGGCTGCGGAAAGGCGTAGGCCGCGGTCGTGCGCTCGGCGCGGAAGACGAAGGCGAGCTGGCGCTCCGGGGCGAGGCCGCGCTCGGCCGGGCGGAAGGTGGTGCAGGGCTTGCCGAGGTTCAGCGCGCAGAGCATGTTCTGTTGGAAATAGCAGTCCTCGCAGCGGGCGGGCTTCGTCTTCGGCATCGGGGTCCACTCAACACCAGGATGGCCCAGCGCGCCAGCGGTGGTTTTTCGCACTTTGCAGGGTCGTTCCATGAAGCCCCGCTAGCTCCGTGTTTTTCGGGGGGGGCGAGTTTTGGGCAAGATGTCGCTCCCATGGAGCTCGTCAGCGGTGGCACCGGATACGTGGGCGGTCGCCTGCTGCGCCGCCTCGCGGCGGAGGGACGGCCCGTGCGCGCGCTCGCGCGCCGGCCCGAGCGGCTGGAGCCGCTCGACGGCGTCGAGGGCGTGCGCGGCGACCTGCTCACCGGGGCCGGCCTCGAGGAGGCGCTCGAGGGCTGCACCAGCGCCTACTACCTGGTGCACTCGATGGAGGCCGGCTCGAACGGGGACTTCGCGGGCCGGGACCGCCGCGCTGCCGAGGCGTTCGGCGAGGCCGCGGCTCGCGCCGGAGTCGAGCGGATCGCCTACCTGGGCGGGATCGTCCCGGAGGGGGCGCTGTCGCCCCACCTGCGCTCGCGGCTCGAGGTCGAGGAGATCCTGCTGGGCGCCGTCCCGGGCTCCACCGCCCTGCGCGCATCGATCGTGATCGGCGCGGGCTCCTCGTCCTTTCGGGTGCTGGTGCGGCTGGTCGAGCGGCTGCGCGTGCTGCCGATGCCTCGCTGGCGCACCAACCGCACCCAGCCGATCGACGAGCGCGACGTGATCGAGTTCCTCGCGCGCACGCCTCAGGTGCCCGCGGTGGCCGGACGGTCGCTGGACGTGGCGGGGCCGGACGTGATGACCTACGGCCGCATGATCGAGCGAATCGCCGAGGCCATGGGGGTCGGGCGCCTGCCGCTGGCCCTGGGCCGCTCCCTGACGCGGCCCGCGAGCGCGCTGGCGGCGGCGGTCACCGGCCAGCCCGTCGAGCTGGTGCGGCCGCTGATGGAGAGCCTCGAGACCGACCTTCTGCCGCGCGACCCCGCTGAGGCGCCCGAGCTCTACGGCCTGCGCCCGCGGCGCTTCGACAGGGCGGTCGAGCACGCGCTGGCGGAGTGGGAGACGGTCGAGCCGCTGGGGGCCCGGTGAAGGTCGAGCGCAACATCAGGATCGACGCTCCGCCGAGGCGCGTCTACGACGTGGTGATGGACCCGGGGCGCCTGAAGGACTGGGTCACGATCCACCACCACCTCGAGGACGCGCCCTCCGGCTCGCTGAAGAAGGGCTCGAAGCTCACCCAGTGCCTGAAGCTGGCGGGCCGCAAGTTCAAGGTGCGCTGGACTGTCGTGGAGAACGACCCCTGCCGGCGAGTCGTCTGGGAGGGCAGGGGCCCGGTCGGATCGCACGCGCGGGTGGCCTACGAGTTCGGCGACTCCTCCGGCGGCGATTGCACGGACTTCTCGTACACCAACGAGTACGACCTCCCGGGCGGGCCGCTCGGGCGGGTCGCCGGCCGCGGCGTGGCCAGGGTGACGCAAAAAGAGCTGGATGACACCTTGCAAAAGCTGAAGTCCATTACCGAATAACCGTTTAACATCGCTCCGCGCCGGGCACCGCCCGGCGCCTCGCGCACTACTCTTACCGTCAAATGGCTGATTTTCTCGATGAGAAGCGCAGGGAGATAGACACCCGGCTGAAGGAGCTGCGTCCGCTGGTGGACGAGTACAAGCGGCTCGAGAAGGCGGCCGCG
>DASQER010000123.1:0-3856 GCA_035633575.1 Thermoleophilaceae bacterium | reverse complement strand
CGGCCCCCTGGCCGCCCGCGCCGAGGCCGCCATCCGTGCCGTCGGCGCCATGCCCCAGACCTTCGGCACCATCACGGTCAGCGACGGCATCTCGATGGGCACCGAGGGCATGAAGTTCTCGCTGGTCAGCCGCGAGGTGATCGCCGACTCGATCGAGCTCGTGGCGCGCGGGCACATGTTCGACGCCGTGGTCGCGCTGTCGGGCTGCGACAAGACGATCCCCGGCTGCGTGATGGCCCTCGCGCGGCTGGACGTTCCGAGCCTGATGCTCTACGGCGGCTCGATCGCGCCCGGGCGCTGGCGCGGCAGGGACGTGACGATCCAGGACGTGTTCGAGGGGATCGGCGCGCACGCGGCCGGCGACCTGACGGACGACGAGCTCACCGACCTCGAGAACCACGCCTCGCCCGGCGCGGGCGCGTGCGGCGGCCAGTTCACCGCCAACACGATGGCCATGGCCTTCGAGGTGCTCGGCATCTCGCCGATGGGCAGCTCGATGGTGCCGGCCGAGGACGGCAAGAAGGGGAAGGTCGCCGAGGAATGTGGCCGGCTCGTGCTGGAGGTGCTGGCCGAGGACCGTCGCCCCAGCAGGATCATCACCAAGCGCTCGCTCGAGAACGCGATCGCCGCCGGGGCCATGTCGGGAGGGTCCACCAACCTGGTGCTGCACCTGCTGGCCACGGCGCACGAGGCCGGGGTCGAGCTCGAGCTCGAGGACTTCGACAGGATCGCCTGGCAGACCCCGCTCCTGTGCGACCTGAAGCCCGGCGGCCGCTACGTGGCCACCGACCTCTACCGCGCCGGCGGCGTGCCGCTCGTGATCAAGCGGCTCAAGGAGCTCGGCGCCCTGCACGGCGACGAGCTGACCGTGACGGGGCAGACGATCGGCGAGGTGGCCGACGCCGCCGAGGAGACGCCCGGTCAGGACGTGGTGCGCCCCGTGGACCGGCCGATCAAGCCGAACGGAGGCTTCGCGATCCTGCGCGGCAACCTCTCGCCCGAGGGTTGCGTGGTGAAGCTCTCGGGCCACGACCGCATGGAGCACCGCGGCCCCGCGCGGGTGTTCGAGTGCGAGGAGGACGCCTTCGCCGCCGTGATGGCGAAGTCGATCGAGCCGGGCGACGTCGTCGTGATCCGCAACGAGGGCCCGAGGGGCGGCCCCGGCATGCGCGAGATGCTCCACGTGACCGCGGCCCTCGTCGGCGAGGGGCTCGGCGACTCCGTCGCGCTGCTCACGGACGGGCGCTTCTCGGGCGCTACCCACGGCTTCATGGCCGGCCACGTGGCGCCGGAGGCCTCGCAACGCGGCCCGATCGCCGCCGTCCGCGACGGCGACACGATCGTCTTCGACGTGAACGCCCGCGAGCTCAACGTGGAGCTCTCGGCCGAGGAGCTCGAGCAGCGCCGCGCCGGCTACGAGCCGCCCGCGCCGAAGTACACGAACGGCGTGCTCGCCAAGTACGCGAAGCTCGTGCACTCCGCCGCCGAGGGCGCCATCACCGGATAGGGAGACCAGCCCTACGCGGCCTGCGACTCGCCGTCCACCGGCTCCTTCTCGGAGGCGGGGCCGGTCTCGGCGAGGAACTCGGTCAGGACGTCGTTGAACGCCTGCGGGCGCTCGGCCATCGGGATGTGGCCTGTGTCCCTCATCACGACCTTGCGGCTGTCGGAGATCAGGCGCTCGAACTCGTTGGCGTCGCGCACGGGGATGATCGCGTCCTTCTCGCCCCAGACGATCAGGGTGGGGACCCTCACGTCCGGCAGGCGGTCGCGGAAGTCGTATTCGAGAGAGGCGCGCAGGGCGTCGTCGAAGCCGCCCTTGCCGGCGCCCTTGAAGAAGCCCTCGTAGGCGAGGTCGGGCTTCAGCAGGCGCGGGTGGCGCGCCACGAGCGCCAGGGCGGCGTGCCGGCTCATCGGACGCGACGCCAGCCTGCGGTGGCGCGCGGCGCTGTTGGTGGCGATCGCCGTGACCACGCGGCCGAGCGTCAGGATCGGCGTCTGCAGCGTGTCGGCGGTCGAGATCCCGGCCGCGGACACGAGCACGAGCCGCGAGATCCGCTCCGGGAACTGGATCGCCACCTCGGCCGCGATGAAGCCGCCCATCGAGTTCCCCAGCATGGCCACCTGGCCCAGGCCGAGCCGCTCGCAGAAGGCGTCCACGCAACGGCCGTAGCCCGTGATGCTGACCTCGCCCTCGGGCTCCGGGGTGAGCCCGAAGCCGGGCAGGTCGAGCGCCAGCACGCGCCGCTCCTGGGCCAGCCGGGGGATGTTCTCGAGCCAGTTCTGCCATTGGCCGCCGAGGCCGTGCACGAGCACGACCGGCTCCCGGTCGCCCGACCCGACGTCCACGTAGTTGATCGGCGTGCCGTCCACCTCCACGGTCTTCAGCTCGTCGCGCCAGTCGGTGGCGCGCCAGTCCGGGGAGGCGGTGGCGCCGTAGCCCTCGTCGGCGTCGCGGTCGCGCCAGGGGGCGGCCGGCGGAGCGCCGGGGGAGAGAACCCTGCGGGGCATGGCCTTACTGTACGAGGCCGTGGCGAGGATCGCGCTGGACATCGACTCGACGTTGCACCACTACTGGGACCTGCTCCAGCGGATAGCGCGCGAGCGCTACGGCGTGGAGCTGCCCTACGAGGACCAGCGCGACTGGGGAATCACCGTGCTGGAGCGCGACGCCATCGTCCACTGCGTCGAGGAGACGCACTCCGACGAGAACATCGCGGCCGGAGTTCCCTACCCGGACGCCGTGGAGACGGTGCGCGACTGGCACGAGCGGGGCCACTGGATCCACGTGACGAGCCACAGGCGCAGGAGCACCTACGAGGCCACCGCCGCCTGGCTTGACGCGATCGGCATGCCCTGGGACGACCTCCACTGCTCCTTCGACAAGGTGCCGCGCTGCGTGGACCTCGGCATCCACGTGCTGGTGGACGACAGCCCCGACAACATCGCCAAGGCCCAGGCCGTCGGCATCGTGGCGGCCACCATCGTCCATCCCTGGAACGAGGAGCTGGTCGCGAGCGACGGCGCGATCGGCGCGCGCGACTGGAAGGGCCTGAAGGCGGCGCTCGACCCGGTTCTGGAGCGGCTGGACTCGCGGCCTGCTTGAATCGGGCGAATGGCGGAATCGAGGCGCACCACCCTGTCCATGCGCGAGCGCGAGCCCGCGTCGACGGCGCTCGTGCCCGCGGAGGAGCTGAAGTCGCACCTGCCCGGCGTCGAGCCGGAGCGGCAGCTGAACGACTGGGGCCGCTCGGAGCGCATCGAGGGCATCTACGACCGCACGGTGGCGGAGTTCTTCTACCGCTACTGGTTCCGGGCCGAGGTCGAGGGGATCGAGAACGTGCCGGCGGCGGGCGGGGCGCTGCTCGTGTCGAACCACTCGGGCGCCCTTCCGCCCGATGCGGCCATGATCGCCAAGGCGCTCCGCGAGGAGCACGCGCACCCGCGCCCGCTCAACATCACCATCGAGCACTTCTTCAAGGGCTATCCGGGCTTCAGCACGCTGCTGCCGAAGATCGGCTGCGTGGCCGCCCACCCGGCCAACGTGCACCGGCTGCTCTACGACGAGGAGCAGCTCGTGCTCGTCTTCCCGGAGGGCCGCAAGGGCACCGAGAAGCTCTACAAGGATCGCTACCGCCTGCGCCGCTTCGGCCGCGGCGGCTTCGTGGAGGCCGCCATGCGCGCCCAGGCGCCGATCGTGCCCGTCTGCGTCGTTGGCGCGGAGGAGGCCGCTCCCGTGTTCGCGCAGGTCGGCATCATGAAGCGGCTCACCGGGCTCCTCTACTTCCCGGTCACCCCGACCTTCCCGCACTTCGGGCTGCTCGGCATGCTCGGCTACCTGCCCGCCAAGTTCAAG
>DASQER010000122.1:0-10005 GCA_035633575.1 Thermoleophilaceae bacterium | reverse complement strand
TCTTCCACTTGCGGAACACCCATACCACGCCGAAGAAGGTGCCGAACATGACGTACCAGCGCTGCGTCATCATGTGCGACAGCCACACGGTGAACTTCGTGATGGTCGGCAACTCGCCGCCGAAGTCCTTGAAAATCTTCTCGAACACCGGCACGAGGAACGCGACGAGGGCGAACAGCACGACCATCGCGAACCCGCCGATCATCGCCGGGTAGACCATGGCAGCCTTGATCTGGCGCTTCAGCGCGGCGTCCTTCTCGAGCTGCGTGGCCACGCGCGTGAGCGTGTTGTCCAGGATGCCTCCGGTCTCACCGGCCTGCACCATCGCCACGTAGAGCTGGTTGAAGACGTCGGGGTGCTTCGCCAGGGAGTCCGACAGGGCGAGCCCCGCCTCCACGTCCTTGCGCACGTCGATCCAGATCTCGCGCAGCTTGTCGCTCTCCGTCTGCTCCTCGATCACGTAGAGCGACCGCAGCAGCGACATTCCCGAGTTGACCATCGTCGAGAGCTGGCGGGTCGCGATCACGAGGTCGTCCGACTTGACCTTCTTGAAGCGCGACAGGAGATCGCCCGCGCTCGCGGGGGTCTGCTCCTCGATGTCGGTGACGATCAGGCCCTTCGAGCGCAGCTGCGCCGCTACCGCCTGCTTGTCGCCGGCCTCCATCTCCCCCTTGGTGGGGGCGCCGGAGAGGTCGAGTGCCTTGAATGCGTAGCTGGCCATGCTCAGGCCGCCCTCACGGTGCCCATCAGGCGACGGAGCTCCTCGGGCGCCGAGGAGCGGGACTCGGCGAACTCGCGCGTGATCTTGTTCTTACGGACCAGGTCCACCAGCGCGGCGTCCATCGTCTGCATGCCGAACTGGCCACCGGTCTGGAGCGCCGAGTAGATCTGGTGCGTCTTGCCCTCGCGGATCAGGTTGCGCACGGCCGGCGTCGGTATGAGGATCTCGGTGGCGGCGCAGCGGCCCTGGCCGTCGGCGGTGGGCAGAAGCTGCTGGGTCACGATGCCCTGGAGGGCCACCGAGAGCTGCACGCGAACCTGCTGCTGCTGCTCGGGCGGGAACACGTCCACGATGCGGTCCACCGTCTGAGCCGTGTCCTGGGTGTGGAGCGTCGCGAACACGAGGTGGCCGGTCTCGGCCGCGGTCAGCGCGGTGGCGATGGTCTCCAGGTCGCGCATCTCGCCCACAAGGATCACGTCCGGGTCCTGGCGCAGCGCGGCCTTGAGGCCGAGCCCGAAGCTCTGGGCGTCGGAGCCCAGCTCGCGCTGGTTGACGATGCAGCGCTTGTGCTTGTGCAGGAACTCGATCGGGTCCTCGATGGTGAGGATGTGCTCCTGGCGGGTGTCGTTGATCAGGTCGAGCATCGCGGCGAGCGTCGTCGACTTCCCGGAGCCCGTCGGGCCGGTCACGAGCACGAACCCGCGCGGCTTCTTCGTGAACTCCTCCAGCACCGGCGGAAGGCCGAGGGTGGAGAGCTTGGGCATGTCGTGCGGGATCAGGCGGAACGCGGCGGACAGCGCTGCGCGCTGCATGTACGCGTTCACGCGGAAGCGCGCCCTGCCGGGGATCGAGTAGGCGAAGTCGATCTGCCAGTCGGTCTCCAGGCGCTGCCGCTGGTCGTTCGTGAGGATCGAGTAGATGACCTCACGGGTCGTCTGCGGCGTCAGGCGCGGATAGTCCAGCGCGTGAAGCTTGCCGTGGTGCCGGATCATGGGCGGTGAGCCTGCTGTCAGATGGAGATCTGAACCATTGCGCTCCATCACATGCAGCAGGACTTCTGCGAAGTCGAACTCCATCGTTTTCTCCTATCGGCGGGAGGGACCGATCACGTGACCCTTGCCACTTCGGCTATGGACGTGATGCCGTGCTTGACCTTCTCGAAGCCGTCAGCACGCAGCGGGCGCATGCCCTGTGCGACGGCGACCTTCCGGATCTCATCGGAGGAGGTGCGCTCCACCGTGAGGTCGCGAATCTCGTCGCTGATGGCCATGACCTCGTAGAGGCCCGTCCGGCCCTTGTAGCCCGCGCCGCCGCAGCGGCCGCAGCCCACGGGCTCGTAGGCCTCGAGGTCGAAGGCGACGTTGAAGCCGGCCTTCTCGAGCGACGAGACGCTCAGCATCGTGCGGCTCTTGCAGTAGGTGCAGAGCTGGCGGACGAGCCGCTGCGCGACCACGCAGATGATGGCCGAAGCGCTCAGGAACGGCTCGATCTTCATCTCCGTCAGGCGCGTGATGGCCGACGGTGCGTCGTTCGTGTGCAGCGTCGAAAGCACCAGGTGGCCCGTGAGGGCAGACTCGATGGCGATCTTCGCGGTCTCGCCGTCCCGGATCTCGCCGACCATGATCACGTCGGGGTCCGCGCGCAACATGGAGCGCAGGCCACCCGCGAACGTGAGGCCCGCCTTCAGGTTCACCTGCAGCTGGTTGACGCCCGGGAGCTGGTACTCGACCGGGTCCTCGATCGTGATGATGTTCCGCTGCGGCTCGTTGATCTCGTTGAGCGCCGCGTAGAGGGTCGTGGACTTACCGGAACCGGTCGGCCCGGTCACGAGCACGGCGCCGTATGAGCGCCGGAAGGCGTCCTCGAACAGCTCGGCGCCGCCCTCGGACATGCCCAGCGAGTCGAGCCCAATCAGCGCCTGGGTCTTGTCGAGGATTCGCATGACGATGCCCTCGCCGTCCACGCGCGGCATCGTGACCACGCGGGTGTCGATGCCGCGGCCCTCGACCGTGAGCGACACGCGGCCGTCCTGCGGCAAGCGCTTCTCGGCGATGTCCAGGTCGGCCATGATCTTCACGCGCGAGATGACGCCGGCGATCATGCGGCGCGGGATCTGGGTCGTCTCCCGCAGCACGCCGTCCACCCGGAAGCGGACCCGCATCTCGCGGCGCTCGGGCTCGAAGTGGATATCGGATGCGCCCTCCTCGATCGCCTGGCCAAGGATCGAGTTGACGAGCTTGATGACCGGCGCGTCGTCGGCCGACTCGCGGATCTCGCTGACCTCGGCGAGCTCCTCCTCCCCGAGGTCGATCGCGGCGGCCACGGCGTCGTCGAACCGGCTCATGCGGCCGATGAGGCCGGCGATGTCGTCCTGCGAGGCGACCACCGGGCGCAGCTCGCTGCCGGTCATCAGCTTGAGGTCGTCGAGGGCGAGCACGTTCGACGGGTCGGCCATCGCCACGAGCAGCTGGCCGTCGTCGTCGAAGCCGATCGGCACCGCGCCGAGGCGGCGAGCCGCCTGCGGGGAGATCGAGTTGAGGGCGCTGACGTCGGTCTTGTAGGTCGTCAGGTCGACGTGGTCCAGGCCGAAGCGCTGAGCGACCGCTCGCGCGAGCTGGTCGCTGGTGATGGCACCGGACTCGAGCAGGACCTGCTCCGGGGAGCGGCCGGACGCCTTGCCCTCCTCGACGGCGGGATCCACCCGCTCGCGCGAGAGGAAGCCCATCTCAACGATCACGTCGGAGATGAAGCGCGAGCCGCCCTTCTTGCTCGGCGGGGTCAGTCCATTGACGGTGGCGGGCCCGGGCTCGGCGTCGCCTGCGGCCTCAGGCACGGCGCGCAACGATGCCGCCGCACCCTCCTTCTTGCTCATCGCGCGTCGGCGACTACCTGGGCAAGCGACTCGGCGTCGATGTAGCCCTCGATCAGGCTCGCCTTGCCGCTGCGCCCGATCACCACGATCGCCGGGGCCTGGTTGACGCCGAGATCCTCGATCAGCGAGCCGTACCGGTCCACGTTCTGCACGTGATCGGTGAGCACGACCACTGCCTTCGTGCGGCGGTCGAGCGACCGGACCGAGTCGGCCACAGCCCTGTCGTCGATGCCGGCGGGGTTCTGGAAGAAGATCACGACCTTACGCTTATCGGCCACGGCGCGCTCGGCCTTCAGGTGCGCGTTCGTGGTCGGCACGCCGACCCTCAGCGCCTGGGCGTCCACTCCAACGCTCGCGCCGGCGCCGGTGAGCACGCCCCCGGCCACCTGCGCGTAGAGCCCGCCCGGCAGACCGTTCTTCACCTTGGCGGGGGGAGCGATGTCCTGCGGCTTGTTCACGCGGGAGAGCTCGAAGCGCATGTCCATGGCCACGCGGCGGCCGCCGTCGCCCTTGCCGGAGAGGTCGAGGGACACGCGGCGCAGGATCTGGTCGTCGCCGACCCAGGCGTCGAGATGGCCGTCCTTGATGACCTTGCTGAGGCGTGCCTCGGCGCCGGCCGGCACCCCGGAGCGGTTCATCGCCTTGACGAGGTCGGTGATCGCGCGGGCGGAGCTCACGTCGGCGGAGACATGGGTCACTTCGACGCCGTCCATCCGCTCGGTCCCCTCGGACTTCACGTTGCGCAGCCAGCCGCTCGGGTCGACATCGACCTTGGGGGCCTCGCTTGCCGGAGCGGCGCCGCTCTCACGGGCCTTGACGATCTTGGTCCAGGAATCCTGCGGAATCGCGTAGCCGGTGTCGCCGCGCGTGAACCAGGCGCGCTCGCCGGTGGTCACGAAGCCGACCTTCAGGTCGTAGCCCGGGACATCGACGCTCACCTGCACGTCGGCCTTGGGCATCTCCTTGGCGCCGCCGAGCTCGAATGCGCCGGAGGTCTTGATCGTGTTCTTGTCGCCGCCCGTGCTGAACGAGAGCGCGCCCTCGAAGCTCGCGCTCTCGAGCGCGTCGGGGGACAGCGCCGACCTCAGGACCTCCTGGGGCCCCGCCGGAGCCGAGGGCGCGGGCGCCAAGCCCGGATCGGCTGTCTGCGCGACCGGCGCCGAGTCGTCGGCGGCCGTGTTGCGAGCGTTCTGGACCGCGAAGACGGTAGCTCCGAGGAGCACGACTCCGAGGAGGGCGAGGAGGAGGGGGCGGGAAAACGCCATTGCCTCGCATATCGGCAGGCGTCCGCTCCTTGTTTAGACCTGGGCGGATGTACTAGACAGCGGCCTGGACGACCGCCCTGCGCATGGCGTCAAGGGGGGCGTCGCGGCCGGTCCAGAGCGCGAGGCTGCGGGCCCCCTGGCGGACCAGCACCTCGAGCCCGTCGACCAGGCGCGCGCCGCGCTCCTCGGCCCAGCGCGCGACGGGCGTCGGGCGCTCCCCGTAGACGAGGTCCACCACCACCCTCGCGTCCACGAGCGGCAGCCCGTCGAGCGAGTCGCCGGGATCGAGCCCGACGGAGGTGGCGTTCACGAGCAGCTCGGCGGGTCCGGGGCGCTCGGAGTGTCCGACGCCCAGCTCGCCGGCGAGCGCGGCCGCGCGCTCAGAGGTGCGGCTCCAGACATTGACCTTGGCGCCGGCCTCGCGGAGCGCCCAGGCCGCCGCACGAGCCGCGCCCCCGGCGCCGAGCACCAGGGCCGTGGCCGGCACCGGCTCGCCGAGCGCGTCGAGGAGGCCGCCGGCATCGGTGTTGTCCCCCGCGATGTGCCCGTCCTCTCCGAAGCTGAGCGTGTTCACCGCGCCGATGGCGCGGGCCGCGTCGCTGAGCTCGTCGGCGACGTCGTGGGCGGCGACCTTGTGCGGGATCGTCACGTTGGCCCCCCTGTAGCCCGACGCGGGCAGCGCCCGCACCGCCTGCTCGAAGCGCTCCGGCGGCACGGGCAGCATCAGGTAGCGCCAGTCGAGGCCGAGCTCGGCGAACGCCGCGTTCATCATCGCGGGCGAGCGGCTGTGCCCGACGGGGAAGCCGAGGACGCCGGCGAGCGTGCTCAACAGGTCGTCGGCGACTTTCCGCCGTTCTTGTCCCGGGCCCGGTTGTAGTCGTTCACGTAGCCCTGGAACTCGGCGTCCGTCTTGGCGAAGTTGTGCTTCCCGCAGGTACCCGGCTTGACCACGTAGAAGAGGAAGCCCGTCTTCGCGGGGCGTGCGGCGGCCCTGATCGAGGCGAGCCCCGGGTTACCGATCGGCCCCGGCGGCAGCCCCGGGTGCACGCGCGTGTTGTACGGGCTCGGGTTCTGGATCTCAGAGACCTTAAGCGGCCTTTTCCAGTTGCCCACGGCGAAGCGCGTGGTTGCGTCGATGTCGAGGCGGATGTCGTTGTGCAGCCGGTTGTAGACGACAGAGGCGATGACGGGGCGCTCCTTCGACACCATCGCCTCGCGCTCGATCAGCGAGGCGATGATCAGCACGTCGTACGCCGTCAGGTTCTTGCGCTTGGCGTAGCTCAGGTCCACCTTCTCGAAGTTGCCCTTGAATTGCTCGAGCTGCTGCTTCGCGAGGCGCTGAACCCGCTGGCCCTTCTTCAGCTCATAGGTGGCGGGGAACAGGAAGCCCTCGAGACTGGTCGGATGCTCGGCGCCGTAGTCGCGCGGGTCGAGCGCGGGCGAGCGGCGCGTCGCGCGCACGTAGTTGCCGCGCAGGCCCTTCGTGAGCCTGGCGATCTCCTTGCGCGAGAGGCCCTCGGGGATGCTGACCCGGACCACGTTCGGCGGCACGCCCTCCTGGAGGGCGTCCAGCGCCGCCGCGAAGCTCATGTCCTTGCGCAGCTCGTAGGTGCCGGGCAGGAGGTCGCCGCTGTGGCCGCTGATGCGAGCGCGCAGCTGGAAGAAGCCGGCGTCGGCGATCACGCCGCTCTTCTCGAGGCGGTCCGCGATCTGGGACAGACTCGAGCCCTGCGGGATCGTCACACGCACGGGCTTGCCGTCGCCGTCGCCCCTCAGGGGCTCGAACAGCGAGAACGCGAACCAAGCGATGGCGAGCAGGATCAGGCCGAGCGCCCCGAGGGCGATCAGGCGACGCGGGCCGCGCCGCCGGCGCCCGGCGCCCCCGCCCGTGTGGGTGAGCCGCTGGGCCTCGGCGAGCCACCCGTCGTGCCTGACACCGGCCGCCGGCGGGGGCGGTGCGGCCCGTGGGGGCGCCGGTGCGGCCGGCGGCGGCTCGGGCCGGGCCACCGCGCGCCGTGCCTCGCGCTCCAGGCGCGCGGCCTCGCGTTCCTCGGGCGTACGGCCGCCCGGGACGGGCGGCGGGCCGGGGCTCACTCGGGGGCGCCCGCTCGGCTGCGGGCGAGGTAGCTCTCGAGCAGGTGCGCGGCGGCGCGCGAGTCGGCGTCGCCCTCTCCCCCGGTGCGCTCCGCGAGCCGCGTCGTGAGGCGCTCGTCGTGAAGCTCCACCGGTACCGAGACTCTCCGCTCCAGGCGCTCGGCAAACGTCCTGGCCTCCCCCGCCTGGGGGCCCTCCTCACCGCTCAGGGTGAGCGGCAGTCCCACCACCACGCGCTCGGCGCCCTCCTCCTCCACGAGCCGCGCCAGCGCGGCCAGGCCGCGCTTCGTGTCCGGGCGCTCCACCACCTCGAGCGGGGTGGCGAGCGTGCCCGTGGGGTCCGAGATCGCGCAGCCGCAGCGGGCCGACCCGTGGTCGAGCGCAAGGATGCGGGCCATCAGCCGAGGGCCTTCTCGATCTCCGCCCTGGCGGTGGCGAGCGCCTCGGGGAGCTTCTCGGGGTCGCGGCCGCCGGCCTGCGCCATCGTGTCGCGCCCCCCGCCGCCCCCGCCGGCGACCTGCGCCGCCGCACGGACCACCTCGCCGGCCCTGACGCCGCGCTCGACCGCCGACGGCGCGACGTTCGCCACCAGATGCACGCGGCCGTCGTCCGCCGAGCCGAGCACCACCGCGGAGTCGCCCAGCTTCTGGCGCACCGCGTCGGAGAGCTCGCGCAGCGCGTTCGCGTCCATCCCGTCAACCGCCCGGACGACGACGCGGATCCCGCCGATCTCCTCGGCGCCGGCCACGAGCTCCTCCTGCGCGCCCCTGTCCGGCCCGCCCTTCGGCTTGCGCTCGAGCTCCTTCACGCGCTCGCTCAGGCGCTCCACCGCGTTCACCAGCTCGTGCTCCGGCACCTTCAGCCGCGCCGCGATCTCGTTCAGCCGCTGCGTGCGCTCCTGGAAGAGCCGGGCCGCCTCGGGCCCCGTGACCGCCTCGATGCGGCGGACGTTCGACGCGCTCGACGTCTCGGCTGTCACGTGGAAGAGCCCGATCTCGGACGTGGCCGACACGTGCGTCCCGCCGCACAGCTCGCGCGAGACGCCCTCGATCTCGACCATCCGCACCCGCTCGCCGTACTTCTCGCCGAACAGCGCCATCGCGCCGAGGCGCTCGGCCTCGGCGCGGGTCGTCTCGATCGCGCGCACCGGGTGGTTCGACGCGAGCCAGCCGGACACGAGCCGCTCGACCTCGGCCAGGTCCTCCGGGGAGAGCCGCTCGCCGTGCGTGAAGTCGAAGCGCAGCTTGTCAGGGCCGACGTAGGAGCCCGCCTGGCGCACGTGCATCCCGAGCCGCTCGCGCAACGCCGCGTGCAGCAGGTGGGTGGCGGTGTGGTTGCGCATCGTGGCGAGCCGCGTGTGGCGCTCGACTGTCGCCCGTGCCGTCTCCCCCGGGCCGATCTCCCCCTCCACGGGCTCGAGCGCGAGCGCCTGGTCGTCGCCCACGCGGTAGACGTCCACCACCCGGGCGCGGCCCGACGGCGTCTCCACCAGTCCGCTGTCCGAGATCTGGCCGCCGCCCTCCGGGTAGAACGGGCTCTCCTCGAGCTTCGCGAGCACCCAGCCGTTGGCGCGCTCGGCCACGCGCAGGACGGTGTCCGCCTCGGTCGTCTCGTAGCCGACGAAGCGGGTGCGGAAGCCGGCCTCGCGCGCGAAGCGCATCACGTCCTCGTGGTCCACGTGCACGTCGCCGCCACCAGCTTCCCCGCGCGCGCGCGTGCGCGGGGTGCCGGCGCGCGAGACCTCGCGGGCGCGCTCCATCAGCGCCTCGAAGCCCTGGTCGTCAACCGATAGGCCCTGCTCGGCGAGCAGCTCCTTCGTCATCTCGTATGGGAAGCCGAAGGTGTCGTGCAGCTTGAAGGCGTCCTCCGCCGAGACCCAGGAGGTGTTGTCCGCCTTCGCTCGCTCGATCACCTCGGCGAGCAGCCGCTCGCCGTGCTCGAGAGTACGGCCGAAGCTCTCCTCCTCGGCGCGGGCCCAGCGCTCGACCGTCGGCCACTCCTTCTCGAGCTCGGGATAGGCGTCCTTCATCGTCTCCCTGACGCGCTCGCACAGCCGCACGAGGAACGGCTCGTCGATCCCGAGCACGTGTCCCTGCTGGATCGCCCGGCGCATGATGCGGCGCAGGATGTAGCCGCGGTCCTCGTTCGAGGGCACGACCCCGTCGGCCAGCATGAACGTGGCGCCGCGGCCGTGGTCGGCGATGATCCGGAGCGCGCGCGTGGTCGGGAAGTCCTGCCCGTAGCTGCGGCCCGAGAGCTCCTCGCCGAGATCGATCAGCGGCCGGAACAGGTCCGTTTCGAACACCGACTCGACACCCTGCAGGATGCTGGCCATCCGCTCGACGCCCATGCCCGTGTCGATGTTCTTCGTCGGCAGCTCGGGCAGCGAGCCGTCCGCCTGGAGCTCGTACTGCATGAACACGAGGTTCCAGAACTCGAGGTAGCGCTCGGTGTCGTCACCCGGCCTGTCGGTGTCCGGGCCGAAGTCGGGGCCGCGGTCGAGGTAGAGCTCCGAGCAGGGCCTGCAGGGGCCCGTCGGGCCCGACTGCCAGAAGTTGTCGTCGCGGCCGAGCAGGACGATGCGCTCGTCCGGGATGCCCACCGCGCGCCAGTGCTCGATCGCCTCCGAGTCCGGCCCGAGGCCGAGCTCCTCGTCACCGCCGAAGACGGTGATCCAGATCCGGTCGAAGTCCAGCCCGAACCCCTCTGCGGAGGTCGAGAGCTCGAGCGCGAACTCGACCGCCTCCCTCTTGAAGTAGTCGCCGACCGAGAAGTTGCCGAGCATCTCGAAGAAGGTCAGATGCCGGTGCGTCATGCCGACGTTCTCGATGTCGGTCGTCCGGAACACCTTCTGACACGACGTCAGCCGCTTGTTCGGCGGCTCCTCCTCACCGCGAAAGTACGGCTTGAACGGCTGCATGCCCGCCGTGGTGAGCAGCACAGTTGGGTCATACGAGCTAGGAACAAGCGACGCGGACGGCACGCGCAGATGGCCGTTCCCCTCGAAGAACGACAAAAACCGCTCCCGGATCTCGGCAGCCTTCATCGGGGCT
>DASQER010000121.1:0-5685 GCA_035633575.1 Thermoleophilaceae bacterium | reverse complement strand
GGGGGAACCTCGGGATAGGTGTGGCGCTCGAGGATTCCCTGTTCCTCAAGGCCGCGCAGCCGCAGCGACAGCGTCCGTGGGCTGATCCCGGCCAGTGAACGCTCGAGCTCGCAGAAGCGACTACGGCCCTCGGCCAGGTCGCGAATCAGGAGGATCGTCCACTTGCCGCAGATGATGTCCGCGGTGGCGAAGACGGGGCACGTGGGATCGGCCATATCGGCCAGTCTAGCGCAAGACTTCACGAACTGAAGTGGTGCGGTCAGGCGTTTACCGCCGCGGGTGAGGGGTGGGGTCACAATTCGCCTTTCGTCCCTTCTGGACGGGCGAGTGTGCGGTGACGTCTCCATGCGCGTCGCCACGTGCCTACCCCGGCCCGCAGAGGGGCGAGTGGCGAGTTGTGCACGGGGCTCGGCGAAGAAACTTGCGCATAGCGCCGGAAACTCGCCAAGCCCGACCCCGTCAATGCCGTCGTTGAAGGCGAGAGCGGTCACGGGTCCGGCGACTAGTATAGGTGAGCACCGTGTCCTCGTGCGAGCACGCGGGCGAGCAGCAGCAGAGGAGCCGGAGCGGCTCGTCGCCCGTGTTCCAGAGCTTGTGGCGGGTCCCGGGCGGGATCACGACGGTGTCGCCCGGTGCGACCTCGCTCTCCTCGCCGCCGAGGCGCAGCCGGCCGCGGCCCTGGGTGAAGAAGTAGATCTCCTCGGACTCGCGGTGGTAGTGCTCCTCGGTCTCGCCGCCGGCGGGCACGGTGGCCTCGGCGAGGCTCTGGTTGGTCGAGTTGCCGGTCGGCAGGCCCGCGAGCTCGCGGATCTCGGAGCCGTCGAGCGTCGTGAAGGGCTCCACGCGCTGCAGGTTCTCGATGCGCACGGCGGGGAGGCTACGGCGCGGCGGACGATCAGCGGCCGCCGCCGGCCATGGCCGGCAGGATCACGACCGTGTCGCTCTCGGACACGCTCGTGCCGAGGCCGTCGAGCACGCGCACGTCCTCGTCGTTCAGGTAGACGTTCACGTAGCGGTTCAGCTCGCCGTCCTCCGAGAACAGCTGCGACTCGGTGGCCGGGTGCTCCGCGGCGAGCGCTCGCAGGACCTCTCCCACGTCGGCGCCGGAGACCTCGACCTCCTTGGCACCGCCGACCGAGCCCCGGAGCACCGGGGGGATCTTGATCGTGCTCATGCGGTCCCGCAGCCTAGCCAGCGCCCGCGCAGAACGCCTCGTAGTCCGGGAACACGCCCATCTCCTCGTCGGAGATCTCGTCGGGCTCGCGCGAGCAGATCGGGCAGTCGGGGTCGCGGCGGACCTTGAGCTCGGTGAACGTGGTCCCGAGGGCGTCGTAGAGCAGCAGGCGGCCGGCCATGGTGTCGCCGGCGCCGGTGACCAGCTTGATCACCTCGACCGACTGGAGCAGGCCCATCACGCCGGGCAGAACGCCGAGCACGCCCGCGGCGCCGCAAGACGGCGCCAGCTCGGCCGGCGGCGGCGTCGGGTAGAGGCAGCGGTAGCAGGGGCCCTCGTACGGGTGGAAGACCGAAAGCTGGCCCTCGAAACCGAGGATCGAGGCCGACACCACCGGCGTCTGCGTGCGCACGCTCGCGTCGTTCAGCAGGTAGCGCGTGGGGAAGTTGTCGAGGCCGTCGACGATCACGTCGTAGCCCTCGATGATCTCCATGATGTTGTCCGCGCCGAGCCGGACGGGGTACTTCTCGACCTTCACGTCCGGGTTGATCTCGTGGATCGCGATCTCGGCCGAGTCGACCTTCGGCACGCCGATGCGGTCGTTCGAGTGCGCCACCTGGCGCTGCAGGTTCGAGAGGTCGACCACGTCGTTGTCGACGATGCCGAGCGTCCCCACGCCGGCGGCGGCCAGGTAGAGCGCGGCCGGCGAGCCGAGCCCTCCGGCGCCGAGCAGCAGCACCTTGGCGTCGAGCAGCTTCAGCTGGCCCTCGAGCCCGATCTCGGGGATCAGCACGTGGCGCGAGTAGCGCTCGCGCTGCTCGGGGGTGAGCGCGCGCGGGACCTCGACGTCGTAGCCGCGGTCCTTCCAGAGCGTGATGCCGCCGCGCATGGAGGCCACGTCCTCGTAGCCGAGCAGCTCCTGCATCGTGTGCGCGGCGAGCGCCGAGCGGTTGCCGGAGGCGCAGTAGAGGATCACGCGCTTGGAGCGGTCGCCGACCTCGCCCTCGATGCGCGACTCGAGATGCCCGCGCGGGACGTGCACGGCGCCCGGCACGTGGGCCTCCTCGAACTCGTGCTGCTCGCGCACGTCGACGATCACGGCGCCGCTGCCGTTCTGCGACAGATCGTGGACGTCCTTGGGATCGACCTCCTCGATCTGCTCCTTGACCTTCCGGATCAGCTCTGCGCCGGACGCCATTCCAAATACCTCAAACGCGGTCGGGATTCAATACTTCAGAAAGTATAGCCGCGCTGCTCGGGACCGGGCCCGAGCCACCGCCCGGCCGGCAACGGCCCCGGAAAGACTACCGGGGGCGCCATTTGGCGCCCCCGGTGGAAGACCCAGACCTAGATTGTGCGGAAGCCCCGGCAGTACCACCTGCTTGAAGCCTCACCAAGAGTTTCGTCCTTGCGCGGCCCTGCCGATATGGGGTGGAGACCCCATTTGTCCCGGAGGGGCCCTTTCCGATCAATGAAAAGACCACGGATGACGCGACGCGACGACTCCCTCATCGGCCAGATCGTGGCCGCGAACGTGGTGCTCGTCGCCCTCACCCTCCTCGCGGCCAGCCTGGCCGCGGGCCTCGACCTGACCATCGACGACCAGCGCTGGTCGTTCCTGATCCTCGCGCTGGCGATCGTGCTCACGCTCTGCGTGAACCTCTGGATGCTGCAGCGCCGCTTCGCTCCGCTCGAGCGCCTGATCAACCGTATCGAGAGGATCGACCCGGCCGAGCCGTCGAGCCACCAGCTCGCCGACTCCGACCCTGTCGAGGAGATCGACCGGCTCTCGAGCTCCTTCAACCGCCTGCTCGCCCGCATCGAGGAGGAGCGCCGCCGCTCCGGCACGCTGGCCATGCGCGCCCAGGAGGAGGAGCGCCGCCGGCTGGCACGCGACCTCCACGACGAGGTGAACCAGGCGCTCACCGCCATCCTGCTGCGGCTCGAGGCGCTCGCGCAGGACAGCCCGCCCGAGCGCATCGAGGAGCTGGGCGAGCTGAAGCGGCTCGTGAACCAGGCGATGGAGGAGCTGCTCAACCTGGCCCGCCAGCTTCGCCCCACCGCTCTCGACGACCACGGGCTGATGCCCGCGATCGAGGCGCAGCTCAAGCGCTTCTCCGCACGCACCGGCGTCGAGGTGCGGCTCGGCGCCGAGGGCGTGCCCGACACGCTGCCCGAGGACGTGCAGACGGCGGTCTACCGGATCCTGCAGGAGGCGCTCGCGAACATCGGCCGGCACGCCGGGGCCACGGCGGTGGCCGTGGACATCGAGGTCGAGGACGAGCGGCTGGAGCTGCGCATCCGCGACGACGGCGAGGGCTTCGACCCCGCCGCTGTGACGCCCGGCGGCAGCGACGGCCCGGGGGCCGGGCTCGGCCTGAGCGGCATGGCCGAGCGCGCGCGCCTGGCCGGCGGCGAGCTCGACATCCGCTCCGCCCCGGGCGGAGGCACCACCGTGACCCTGCGCATCGGGCGCCTGGCGAGGGCCGCGGCGTGATCCGGGTCCTGATCGCCGACGACCACGGCATCGTGCGCTCGGGGCTGCGCATGCTGATCGAGCGCCAGTCCGACATGGAGGTCGTGGCCGAGGCCGAGGACGGCGTCGCGGCGCTCGAGTCCACCCAGGCGCACCGGCCCGACGTGGCCGTGCTCGACGTCTCGATGCCGCGCATGACGGGGCTTCAGGCCGCTCGCGAGATCCGCTCGCACGTGCCGGACACGCGCGTGGTGATGCTCTCGATGCACGACGACGAGCGCTACTTCCTCGAGGGGCTCGAGGCAGGCGCCGCGGGATACGTGCTGAAGCGCGCCGCCGACACCGACCTGATCGACGCGGTCCGCACCGTCGCGGGCGGCCGCACCTTCCTCTCCGACGACGCCCAGAAGGCGCTCATGGACGAGTGGCTCGAGGGCGCCACCGAGGTCGAGGACCCGCTCACCCCGCGCGAGCTCGAGGTCGTGAAGCTGATCGCCGAGGCGTACACGAACAAGCAGATCGCCGAGACCCTGAAGCTCTCGGAGAAGACCGTCGAGTCCCACCGCACGAACGTGTTCGGGAAGCTCGGCATGCGCGACCGCGTGGAGATCGTGCGCTACGCGATCCGCCGCGGGCTCGTCGAGCCGTAGGCCGACTCAGCCTCCGCCAGGTCGTGGTCCTGGCCCGAGCGCCAGAAGAAGAACGCGACCGCGAACAGCATGATCGCCAGGTCGAGGCTGAGCATCAGCCCGCCCGCTATCCGCTGGTCCTCGAGCGCCTTCAGGCCGTGCTTCGGCGCGCGCTCGACGTACCAGTCGTACGCCGGCGAGCGCATCGCGATGAACGCCATGCCGAGGAACATGCCGACCATGCGCGCGCCGAAGATGTGACCCGCCTTCCAGAGCTCGCCACGCAGCCGCCGTCGCGTGGGCTCGAGGGCTGGCATCCAGACCAGGATGCTGATCGCGAAGAAGGACTGGTGCTGGAGGGCGTGCACGACCGGGTGGTGCAGTGCGGCCTCAAAGGCCGGCGCGAAATGCCAGCCGTAGAGCACGAGCGCGTACGTCGCGATCGCACCGAGCGGCGAGGAGAGCCTGCGCATCACGCGGCGCAGCCCGCGCCGGCGCGCCAGGACGACCATCGCCGGGCGCGGAAGGAAGAAGAAGATCACCGGCGCGCGCAGGCCCACAAGGATCAGCGGCGCGCCGAGCTCGGCGAGCAGCAGGTGCTGGGCCATGTGCAACGAGAGCAGATCCTCGGCGAGGCGGTCCACCGGCGAGATGAGCGCCACGGCCCAGAGCGCCACGCCGCCGTAGAACGCGGCCTGCTGGAAGGGCGTGACCTCGAGGCCCCGCCCGCGCGCGACGCGCACGGCGCGCACGTAGAGCGCGACGCCGACGGTGAGGAACGCGAGCACCCCGGGGTCGAACGAGATGGACACGCCTCGATTGTGACGGTCGGCAATGCTTCCGCCCCGTGGACGTCGAGATCCGGACCGGGGGCACTTCCGCCGACGTGAACACGATCGTGCGCCTGCACGGCGAGGTCTACGAGAGCGAGTTCGGGCTCGACCCGAGCTTCGCCTCGGACATCGCGCTCCGGCTTGCGGAGATGCGCCGCGGTGGCTGGCCCAGCGCGGGCGAGGGAGTCTGGATCGCCGAGGCCGACGGGCGGGCGGTCGGCTCGATCACCCTCTACGACCTCGGCGGCGGCCTTGGCCGGCTCGGCCATCTCGTCCTGACGCCCGAGGCCCGCGGCTCGGGAACGGGGCGCCGCCTCGTCGAAACCGTGCTCGAAGCCGCGCGCGCCGCCGGCTACGAGCGGCTCGAGCTCGCCACCTTCAGCGACCTGCAGGCCGCGGGTGGCCTCTACCGCAGCGTGGGCTTCGTGAAGGTGAGCGGCGAGCGGACGACCAGGTGGGGGCGCGAGATGGAGTGGGAGCGCTACGAGCTGGCTCTCTAGCCTGCGCTGAGTGAACCCTCGGATCGTCGTCGCGCTCTCGCTCCTGTGCGTCTTCGCGCTGGGCGCGATCGTG
>DASQER010000120.1:0-4185 GCA_035633575.1 Thermoleophilaceae bacterium | reverse complement strand
ACGATCGAGGATCCCTACATCCTCATCACCGATAAGAAGATCTCCGCGATCACCGACATCCTGCCCCTGCTCGAGAAGCTCGTGCAGGTCAGCAAGAACCTCGTCGTGGTCGCTGAGGACGTCGACGGCGAGGCTCTGGCCACGCTCGTCGTGAACAAGCTCCGCGGCACCTTCACCGGCGTCGCGGTCAAGGCGCCGGGCTTCGGCGATCGCCGCAAGCGCATGCTCGAGGACATCGCGATCCTCACGGGCGGCGAGGTGATCACCGAGGAGATGGGCCTCAAGCTCGAGAACACCCAGCTCTCGCAGCTGGGCCATGCCCGCCGCGTGGTGATCGCGAAGGACACGACCACGATCGTGGACGGCTCCGGTGACAGCGAGGCCATCAAGGGCCGCATCAACCAGATCAAGAACGAGATCGAGAACACCGACTCGGACTTCGATCGCGAGAAGCTGCAGGAGCGGCTGGCGAAGCTGGCCGGCGGCGTCGCGGTGGTCAAGGTCGGCGCTGCCACCGAGACCGAGATGAAGGAGAAGAAGCACCGCGTCGAGGACGCGCTGCAGGCCACCCGCGCGGCCCTCGAGGAGGGCATCGTGCCGGGCGGCGGCGTGGCGCTCCTGCGGGCGCAGGACGCCATCAAGGTCGACGCGTTCGAGGGCGACGAGCAGACCGGAGCGCGCATCGTGTTCCGCGCGCTCGAGGAGCCGCTGCGCCAGATCGCTGACAACGCCGGGCTCGAGGGCTCCGTCGTGGTCAACGACGTGCGCAACGCCAAGGGCAAGAACGACGGTCTCAACGCCGAAACCGGCGAGATCGTCGACCTGGTGAAGGACGGCATCATCGACCCCGCCATGGTCACCCGTTCCGCGCTGCAGAACGCAGCGTCGATCGGCAAGAACATCCTCACCACCGAGGCGATCATTGCCGAGATGCCGGAGCACAACGGCGGCGGCGGAATGCCGGGCGGCATGGGCGGCATGGACGGCATGATGTAAGACGGTCGCTGCGCGCCGGGCACCGCCCGGCGCTTGCGCCAGACACGGTTTCGAGGGCCCCGCTTCGGCGGGGCCCTCGGTCGTTCTACGACCCGAGCACCGCCGCCATCGGAAGGGGTCTGACCCCCAGCGCCTCCGCGTCCGCCGTCCCGCGCTCGGTGATCATCGGCTCCTCCATCAGCTCGGCCTCCTCCCAGGTGGCGAACACCTTCGGGCCGGCCACCCGGCGCAGGGCGCGTAGCGTCGCGCGGACGACGGGCAGCGGCACGTGCAGCAGCCGGCGGCGGCGGCCGGTCGCGCGCAGCGTCACTCGGACGATGTCGTCGTACGAGAGGGTCTCCGGCCCCGCGAGCTCGTACCCCGATGAGGCACCGTTCGCCATCGCGCTCATGACGGCGCCCGCCACGTCCTCCGCCCAGATCGGCTGGTAGAGCGCGCGCCCGGAGCCCGACACCGGAACGGCGGGCAGGTGCGAGAGGCGATCGAGCAGGGTCATCCAGGGATCGCCCGGCGCGTAGACGATCGAGGGGCAGAAGATCGTGGTGTCGAGCGGCGACGCCTCGACCGCCTCCTGCGCCAGCGCCTTCGCCCGGAAGAAGCGCGTGCGCGAGTGGTGGCTCGCGCTGATCGCGGAGAAGAACAGGAACCGCTGCGCCCCCGCCCGCTCGGCGGCGCGCACCAGCCGCAGGGTGGCGAGCGCGTTCAGCTCCTCGATCGAGGCATGCGGCTGGTCGCGGATCGACGCCGCGAGGTGCACGACCGTGTCCACGCCCCGCAGCGCGTTGCGGAAGGACGGCGGGTCGGCCAGGTCTCCGAGCGCGATCTGCACGCGCACGCGCTGGTCCCCGAGCCTGCGCGGGTCGCGCACCAGCGCGCGGACCGGCTGCCCCCCGGTGGTGAGGCGTCGCAGCAGAGCGGACCCCACCGTGCCCGTGGCGCCCGTGAGCAGGATCACCGCCCGACCACCACCACGCGCCAGGGCGAGCGCTCGTTGCGGTGAGCCTCCACCTCGCCGAACCCGGCCGCCTCCATCCAGCCGCGGATCTCGGAGGGGGTGAAGTTGCGGCTGTGGCTCCAGGCGTAGAAGAGCAGGCTCGAGATCGCGCCGTGCTCGGAGACCGGCTCGGCCGGCTCGGGACGGGCCGAGTCGCCCACGACGAGGCAGCCGCCCGGCCGCAGCGCGGCGCGCGCCATGCGGCAGAGCTCGCGGTTGCGCTCCTCCGGGAGATGGTGGGCCAGGTTGAAGACGGACACGACGTCGAGGTGCTCTCCAAGCCCCACTTCGAAGACGTCCCCTTCACGGAACGAAATGCGGTCGGCGTACCCCTGCTCGGCGACGATCCGGCGCCCCACCTCAGCGCTGGGCGGAAGGTCGAGGACCGTTGCCTGGAGCCTTGGATGGCGGTCGCACATCGCCATCGCGAAGGCGCCATGACCGCCGGCCACGTCGACCAGCACGCGCGGCTCGGCGACCGGCACCAGCGCCGCATTAGCCTGGTGCTCAGGCCGCGAGATCTCGAAGAGGCCGCGGATGTAGGCGTCCCAGCGCTCGGGGTCGTCCTGGCGCTCCTCGTGCATCGCATACGGGCGCCCGCTGCGCAGCGCATCCGGAAGCAGGTCGAGCACCTGCCAGTGCAGGTCCCCCTGCTCGCCCACGAAGGTGGCAATGGAGTCCGGGGACTCCCGCACCAGCAGGCGCTCGCTCACCGGCTCGTTGCGGAAGCGTCCGTCCTCTTCATCGACGTAGCCGAGTGTCGACAGCGCGATGAGCAGCGTGTCGGTGCCGAGCGGGTCGAGCTCGAGCCGCTGGGCCAGCTCCGCTGCCGTCGCGGGCGCCTCGTGTAGTGCGTCGAAGACGCCGAGCATCGCCGCGCTCGTCACCGCGCGCGCCGAGACGAGCGCGGTAAAGGTGTCTGCGAACGGATCGGGCTCCGGCACGGGCCGGAGACTACGTCCTTGCGGCGCTCGGGTCGCCCTGGAACTCGCGTGCATCCGGGAGCGACAGCGGCGGCAGCTCGACGGCGGCGTGCACCCTGTTGCGGCCCCCGCGCTTTGCTTCCAGCAGCGCACGGTCGGCCGCGCGGAAGAGCTCCGCGTAGCGGATCTCGCCGCCGGACCCGGCCGCCACGCCCGCCGAGACGGTGAGCTCGAGGCCGCCGGGCCGCGCCTCAGCCAGCGAGCGGCGCATGCGCTCGGCTATCTCGACTGCCTCGCTGAGCTCCACGCCAGGGAGCAGCACGAGGAACTCCTCGCCGCCGATGCGGTACACCAGCTCGAAGCTCCGGAGCGACTGGCGGATCTCGTAGGCCACGTCACGCAGCACGACGTCACCGCGGTCGTGACCGTGCGTGTCGTTCACGCGCTTGAAGCGGTCCAGGTCCAGCACCACCAGCGACACGGCGCCGCGGGTCAGGCGCGCCTGCTGCTCGATCTCGACCACCCTCGACTCGAGCGAGGACCTGTTGAGCAGCCCGGTGAGGGTGTCGAGCACCGCCCTGTCGCGGTTCTCGAGCTCTCCCTGCATGAGTGCGCTCGTGATGGCCGTCACGCCGACGAGGAGCGTGAGCGCCGAGATCAGCCGGGAGAAATTGTCGACCACGCCCTGCGCGTCCACCCCCACGCACACCCCGAACATCACGGCCGCCGTGACGCCGGCGCCGGCCACGACGACCTGCGGCCGGAAGCGGGCCGCCGAGGTAGCGACCGGGAGGATCAACCACGGCAGCGCCGGGCTCTCCGCGCCCCCGCTCATACCCACACCCACAGCCAGCACGGCGAGGATCAGCAGCATGCTCTGGGCCGCGATCAGCTCGGGGCGCTCGCTCCTGCGCAGCCGGCGCTCGAGCGTGCCGAGCGTCAGGGCCACGACCGCGAACAGGAGCAGGATCCACCAGCCGAAGAACGGGACGATCGTGACCAGGGCGATCCCGCACGCGATGGCGGAGATCGTCCGTGCGGTGCGGACGCGGGAGCCCGCCTCGAGCGCGCGGGCGCGGTGGTGCTCGGTGGGGCAGAGCCAGGAGCTGATTCGGTCCATCAGTCCTTTTGTCGGCAGCTTTGGGGGCTGCGCTTGAGCCCGGCAGAGCGCTCGAGCGGGTAGCCGGCGGCGTTCGCCCCCTGCCAGAGCGCCAGCAGCGCGACGGTGCGCGCCACCCGGCGGCGCGGGCGCAGGCGCAGGGTGCGCAACCA
>DASQER010000119.1:0-4053 GCA_035633575.1 Thermoleophilaceae bacterium | reverse complement strand
CGTCCCGGCCGCGAATCTCCGCCAGGTCGCGGTCGCGCCGGGCGACGTGCTCGGCGAGCAGCAACAGCAGGCCGAGGACGATCAGCGTGGTGCCGATCAGGTACAGCGAGCGCGCACCGCTCTCGATCTGGTCGCGGAAGGTGAACCCGAAGATGGCGATCGGGATCGTGCCGAGACCGATGTACCAGCCCATGCGCGCGTCGAGGTCCGAGCGCAGCTCCTTGTTGCGGAGGCTGAGGAACCACGTCCGTGCGATCCGCCACAGGTCGGCGCGGAAGTAGAGCAGGACGGCGGCCATCGTCCCGAGCTGGGTGACGGCCGTGAAGGCGGCGCCCGGGTCCTCCCAGCCGGCGAAGGCGGGGACGATGCGCAGGTGCGCGGTGCTCGAGATCGGCAGGAACTCGGTCAGCCCCTGCGTGATCCCGAGGACGATTGCCTCGAGGAGCGACACCGCGGCGGAACCCTAGTGGCGGTCGCCTGACGACTCGCGGAAGCGCTCGCGCGAGGCTTCGATCACCTTCAGGGCGTCCTCGCAGGGGTACCAGCCGTCGACCTCCACGTGCTTGTTCTCCAGCTGCTTGTAGACGGTGAAGAAGTGGGCGATCTCGTTCTGGAGCTGCTCGGACACCCCGTCCAGGCTCTCGAGCGTGTTCCAACCCGGGTCGGTGAGCGGGACGGCCAACACCTTGTCGTCGATGCCCTGGTCGTCCTCCATCCGGAAGAGCCCGATCGGCTTGACCTCGATCATGCAGCCGGGGAACGTCGCCTCGGACACCAGCACCATCACGTCGAGCGGGTCTCCGTCGAGCGACAGCGTGTCGGGGATGAAGCCGTAGTCCGTCGGATAGACGACCGAGGAGAAGAGAAAACGGTCGAGCTTGATCACGTTCTGCTCGTGGTCGAACTCGTACTTGTTGCGGCTTCCCTTCGGGATCTCCACGATGCAGGAGAAGGACTCAGCCACGTCGGGCGACAGGGTATCGTTCGCGTCCCATGCGGTTCCTGGCGCCGATCCTCGTGCTCACGGCCTGGCTCGTCCCGGCCGCCAGCGCCTTCGCCGGCGACAACGGCGAGGGCCTCTGGGGCGAGACCGACGACCGCGTCATCACCTTCTTCTCGCTCGGCCTCGTCATCTTCTTCACGGTCTTCGTGATCGTCGCCTCCTGGGTCCAGGGGGCGCTCGAGCGCCGCAAGGAGCAGCGCAAGGCCGTCGAGCTCCGCAAGCGCGTCGGCTGGTAGCGCCCGAAAGCACGTGACCCCGGCGAACCGGGGCCACGTGGTGGTGCGGGGAGGGGATCTGCACCGGGGATGCTCGCGACGTCGAGGCCACCTGATGTGAACAGTCTGAGAAAGTGCGCGCCATGGACCCCGTGACCTACGAGCGCCACGGCGCCGCCGCCCTGCTGACGATCGACAGGCAGGAGCGGCGCAACGCCATCGACGGGCCGACGGCCGTGCTGATCGCCGAGGCGTACGACCGCTTCGTGTCCGAGGACGACGCCCGGGTGCTCGTGATCACCGGCGCGGGCGGCGTCTCCTTCTGCGCGGGCGCCGACCTGAAGGCGATCGAGAGCTTCGAGCCGCGCATGGAGGACCCGCGCGGGCCGCTCGGCGTCAGCCGGGTCATCTCGCCCAAGCCCACGATCGCGGCCATCTCGGGCTGGTGCCTCGCCGGCGGCCTGGAGCTGGCGCTCTGGTGCGATCTGCGCATCGCGACCGACGACTCGGCGCTCGGCTTCCCCGAGCGGCGCTGGGGCGTGCCGCTCGTGGACGGCGGGACCCAGCGCCTGCCGCGCATCGTCGGGCTGGGCCGCGCGCTCGACCTGATCCTCACCGGCCGCATCGTCGACGCCGGCGAGGCCCTCGGAATGGGCCTGCTCACCGAGGTCGTGCCGGCAGGACGGCACGTCGAGCGGGCGCTCGAGATCGCCGAGGCGCTCGCGCGCTTCCCCCAGGACACCATGCTCGCCGACCGCCGCGCGGCCATCGAGGGCATGGGCCTCACGTTCGAGGAGGGACTGGCGCTGGAGGCGAAGAGCGGCCGGGCCACGCTCGAGACGGCTTGGCGCGGCGCCGCCCGTTTCGCCGGTGGCGAGGGACGGGGCGGCGCCGGCGCCGGTGTGTAGTGCCCCTGCGGAAACTCGACACCTGAAACGCGGCGCCCGGCGGAAACTTGCGGGTGGATAACCTCGCCCCGTGGCATCGCCGGCCATAGAGGTGACCGATCTGCGCAAGGCCTACGGGCCTGTGGAGGCCGTGCGCGGGCTGTCGTTCGAGGTCGAGCGCGGGGAGGTCTTCGGGCTGCTGGGGCCGAACGGCGCCGGCAAGACGACCACCGTCGAGATCCTCGAGGGCTACCGCCGGCGCTCGGGCGGCGAGGTGCGCGTGCTGGGCCACGACCCGGCCACGCGCGACAGGCAGCTCCAGCAGCGCGTCGGCATCGTGCTCCAGAGCTGCGGCTTCTACCCGCGGGTCACCGTGCAGGAGGCGGTCGAGCACTTCGCCAAGGCGTACGAGCGCCCCCGCGACCCGGGCGAGACGATCGAGCTCGTGGGGCTCAGCGAGAAGGCCGACGCGCGCACCAAGGACCTCTCCGGGGGCCAGCGCCGGCGGCTCGACCTCGCCCTGGCGCTGGTCGGCGATCCCGAGCTGGTGTTCCTGGACGAGCCCACCACCGGCTTCGATCCCGCCGCGCGGCGCACCGCCTGGGGCGTCGTCAGGACGCTCAAGGAGCTCGGGAAGACCGTCCTGCTCACGACCCACTACCTCGACGAGGCGCAGGAGCTGGCCGACCGCGTGGCGATCGTCAAGGAGGGGCGCATCGTCGCCGAGGGCCCACCCGACCAGCTCGGCCCGGGCAGCTCGGGCTACCGGGTCTCGTACCTCTCCGGCGGCAACCGCGTCGAGCACCAGACCGACGACCCCACCGAGCTGCTCCACCGCCTCACGCGCGACGCGATCGCGCGCGGCGAGCGGCTCGATGGACTCGAGGTCACGCGCCCGACCCTCGAGGAGGTCTACCTGGAGCTGACCGCCGAGGCGGACTCGGCATGAGCCCGGTGGCCCTGGCCTGGCAGCAGTTCCGCTTCGAGCGCAAGCTCTTCTGGCGCAACCCGAGCGCGGCCTTCTTCAACTTCCTGCTGCCGCTCCTGCTGCTCGTCCTGATCGCGACCGCCTTCGCGAGCGACGACAGCGAGCTGGAGGTGCTGATCCCGGGCGTGGCGGGAATGGGCGTGCTCGCGACGACCTTCACCGCCCTTGCCTTCAACCTCACGCTGCTGCGCGACGAGGGCGTCCTGAAGCGGATCCGCGGCACGCCGATGCCCGCGGGCGCCTACCTCGCCGGCTTCATCGGCTCGGCCACGCTCAACGCCTTCCTCCAGGTCGGCCTGGTCGTGCTGATCGGCAACCTGCTCTACGGCGTCGACTGGCCCGAGGACCCGCTGCTGCTCGCGGCGTTCACGCTGCTGGGCGTGCTCTGCTTCGCCGCTCTCGGAGTCGCGTTCTCGCACGTGATCCCGAACGAGGACGCCGCGCCCGCCTACACGAACGCGGTCTTCCTGCCACTCATCTTCATCTCGGGCGTCTTCTACTCGGCCGACGACCTGCCGCAGGGGCTCAAGGCCGTGGCGGAGGCGCTGCCCCTGAAGCACCTGATCGACGGGCTCTCGCAGGCGATCGTGGGCGGCTCAGGGGACGTGGGCACTGCGGCGCTGGTGGTGGCGGCGTGGGCGGCCGTGGCGCTCTTCCTGGCCGTCCGCTTCTTTCGCTGGGAATGAACGGCGGCATTGAAGGGGTCCTCCGTCAGTTTGCGGTCTATATGACGGGAAAGTGACGGGACCCCACCCTTCACCGCTGCAGTAAGCGCCGGACCCGCCGCCGACGCGCCGAGTTACAACCTCAGCGCGTGCCCGTGCCGGCGCAGCCAGGCCTCGTGCTCGCGCCAGGCCGGGCAGCGTGACGCGAGCAGGCCCCAGAAGCGCTCTGAGTGGTCGTGCACGTCGAGGTGCGCCAGCTCCTGCTCCACGACGTAGTCGAGGATCTCCGGCGGCG
>DASQER010000118.1:0-8482 GCA_035633575.1 Thermoleophilaceae bacterium | reverse complement strand
GAGCAGCTCGTGGTGGACACGCGGCTTCTCTGGGAGGAGCGCCAGCGCCTCATCGAGGACATCCGCCAGCTCGCGGACGAGGTGCTCGCGACGGCCGATGACGCCACCGAGCGCGTGAGCCTGCCGCGGATGCTCCGCGAGCCGGACCCGGACACGGACACGGGCGTGGAGCTCGACGTGCTGCCCGGCGGGGCAGGGGACGACGACACGTCCCCGAACGCCGGCTGAGGTCGAGGTAGAGCGCGGAAACCGTCTGCGAGACTCTCACCCCGGTGGCGAAGCAGAAGCAGATCAGGATGCAGATGCAGGTGGGCGCGCTGGCGGCGATCCCGCAGCTCGAGTCGCGCACGGACGAGCAGCTGCAGGGCGAGTCGAAGCACAGGGTCGCGGCGAAGGCGATTCTCGGCGCCCGCGCCGCCGAGCGCTACGACGCCAAGACCGCGCGCGCGTACTTCAACGAGGCGCTCGCCGGCTGCCACCCGCAGGAGCGTCCGGCCCTGCGCCAGATGATGAAGGCCTCGCTCGCGCTCGCCGAGCGCCGCCCCGACGAGCTGCGCGACGCGATGGAGAAGCTCGGCCAGCAGGCACCCTCCGGCCGCCAGATGTTCCTGCTGAGGATGATGGGCCTGCTGATGCCGTCCGCCAGCGCCGGCGTGGTGGCCCGGATTCGCGGCATCCTGCTGATACTGGCCCTGGTGATCGTCCTGCTCGCGATCGGCACCGGCGTCGTAAAGCTGATCGCCCTGCCGCTCGGCGGCATCGGCACGGGCAGCGCCGTGTTCTTCGGCTTCCTGCTGATCGTGATCGCGCTGGGCGTGCTGATCCTGCTCGGCAGGCGCAGGCAGGCCAGAGCCCAGGGCGCGCGCGCCGGCGGCGGCTAGCTCGGCTCAGTTCAGCGCCGCGGACAGCCGGCGGCGGTGCTCGCGCGCGAGCGGGTCGTCCGGGCCGAGCTCTGTGAAGAGCCCGACCATCACGCGCCGGATCAGATCCTTGCGCTCCGGGTCCCGCTCCCCCTGCAGCGCCTCCTGGAGGCGCTCGAGGGCGGTGGAGCGGTCGCCCGCGTCCCAGGCCTCGAAGGCGGCGGCGAGCTGCTCGTCACTGGCGAGGCGGGCCCGGGCGAGCAGGCCGTCGGCCACGAAGTCGCCCGCCGCCCTCTCGAGCAGCTCGACAGCCTCGTCGCTGTCGCCGCGCTGGAGGAGCATCTTGCCGAGCTCGCGCCGGGCCGTCGGGTGGGCCGGATCGAGCTCGAGCGCGCGGCGCAGGCCCGCCTCGTCGCCGCTGCTCGCGAGCTCGTCCGCCTCCGAGGGCACGAGCGCGTCGAAGAAGAGCTCCACCTCCGCCGGGGGCAGCGCGCCGGTGAACTCGGCGGCCACCTTGCCGTCCTTGAAGGCCTTCACGGCCGGGATGCCCTGGATGCGCAAGGCGGCCTGCAGCTGCTTGTTGCGCTCCACGTCGACCTTCGCCAGCTCGACCTTCCCCGCCCGCTCCTTCACCGCGCGCTCCAGGACCGGGGTCAGCTGCTTGCATGGACCGCACCAGTCGGCCCAGAAGTCGACCACGACCGGCAGCTCGCGCGAGCGCTCGAGGACGCGCGCCTCGAAGTCGGCCTCGTCGACGTCGTAGACGGCCGGGGCCTCAGCGCTCACGGACGTTCGCCTTCTCGATCGCCACCGACTGGAGCGGGGTGCCCGTGCCGCCGCTGGCCGGGTCGCCGAGCTCGCCGATCGCCTGGACCACGTCCATGCCCTTGGTCACCTTGCCGAGCAGCGCATAGTCCGGCGTGAGCCCGGCGTCGGGGCCGGTGACGACGAAGAATTGGCTGCCCGCCGTGCCCGGCGGCTCGTTGCCGGCCTTCGCCATCGCGACCACACCTGGGACGTAGGCCGCATCGGGCGGAACGCGATCCGTCGGCGAGTATCCGGGCCCGCCGGTGCCGCTGGCGGTGGGATCGCCGCCCTGGATGACGAAACCGGGCACGATCCGATGGAAGATCGTGTCGTCGAGAAAGCCGCTGCGGGCAAGCGCCGCGAACGACGCCGCCGCCTTCGGCGAGGTTTTCTGGTCGAGCCGGATCGTGAAGTCGCCGCAGCTCGTCCGGAGGACGACCTCGTAGGTCTTGCCGGGGTCGAGCGCCTGCCTGGGCTTCGTCTGGCCGCCGCCGTCGCGCGGCGGGGGCTGCTCGACTTCGCGGCAGCCCGCCCTGTCCTCGGCCGGCGGCTCGGCCGCCTTCTGCTCGGTCGTCTTCGCATCCTTCGCGGGCGCCGAGGCGGCGTCGTCATCGCCGCAGGCGGCGAGCACGAGCGCCAGGGCGCAGAGCAGCGCTGTCAGCGGCCGGAGCACGGCGTCGTAGGCTAGCGACGTGCCACTGTCCCCCATCGCCCGGCGATACGACCAGTTCATCCTCGATCTGGACGGCTGCGTCTGGATCGGCGACCAGCCGACACCGGGGGCCGTGGAGGCGGTCGAGGCGCTCCGCGAGGCGGGCAAGGAGGTGGCCTACGCGACCAACGACCCCCGCAGCGGGACCGAGGACTACGTCGCCCGCCTGTGGAAGATCGGGCTCAAGGCGTCGCTGCGCGACGTCGTGACGGTCGGCGGCGCCGTACAGCACCTGCTGGCCGAGACGCGCTCGGGCCGTACCGCCTTCGTGGTCGGCACCGCAGCGCTCCGCCGCCACGTGACCGATGCCGGCCTGAGGGTCCTGAACGACACGGATCTGGCTTCACGGGCGGAGGTCGTGGTCGTCGGGGGCACCGAGGACCTGACGTACGACGACCTGCGCTGCGCCTCCCTCGCGGTGCGCCGCGGGGCGGACTTCCTCGCCACCGCGCGCGACCCCACCTACCCCCAGCCCGACGGCCTCTGGCCCGGCACCGGAGCGATCCTCGCGGCCGTGGAGGTGGCGAGCGGCCGAAGCGCCGAGATCGTCGGAAAGCCCGAGCCCCAGCTGCTCCTCACAGCCCTGGACAGGCTGGGCGAGGGACGCACGCTGGTGGTCGGAGACAGGGTGGACACGGACCTGACTGCCGCGGCGGCGGCGGAGCTGGATGCAGCCCTGGTCCTGAGCGGCGGCACACCCCGCGAAGCGCTGAACGGGTTCAAGCCACCGCCCGTGGCGGTCACGGAAACGCTCGCCGACCTGATCCTGGGCTGAAGTGGGCCATGTCGGTTGCTATATCCGCAACCAGGATGGCCCACCTGGGGAAAAGGGCGGTCCGGACCCGCCCTCAATGCGAGCCGTTCGCCGAGCCCGGCACCCGCATCCGCAGATCCAGCTCCGAAGGCTTCACGCCGAGGAGCGCGCACGTGTAGCCGTTGACCATGAGCCCCGCGGCCGCCGCCCGCGCGAGCGCATCGGCCGGGTCCACCCCGCGCGCCTCGTGCAGGTGCGCCGCGCAGACCGCGGCCACGAAGTCCGTGTGCCGGTTGCCGTGCACCGCCACCGCGCCGCGCCTCCGCAGCTCTCGGCGCAGGAGTGGCAGCAGCTCCTCCAAGGCCTCCGCCCCGCGCTGGGCCGACTCCACGGGCACGTGGTGCCACTCGAGCCCGGCCGCCTCGTAGGCGCCGAGGTTGTGGCGCGAGCTCATCGTCGAGATGCACATCCGGACACCCTTCGCCGCCAGGTAGGCGATCTCCGCGTCCCGGCGCTCGGCCCTGTGGCTCCTCCCCCCTCCCCCCGGCCGCTCGAGGCCGCAGAGCTTCCCCGGCCTGGCCCACCAGATCCGCCTGGGCTGCTGCTCGATCGGTTTCATGACCGGCGAAGCGGCGCGCGGGCGAGTTTCGCCCCCTCGGTAGCATCCGCCGCCTATGTGCCGCGTGTTCGGCTGCGTCGCCGCGGAGCCGGTTTCGATCCGGCACGAGCTGTTGGAGGCGGAGAACCCGCTCATCCGCCAGTCCGAGGAGCACGACTCCGGCTGGGGCATGGCCGTATACGAGCGGGCCGAGGGCGGCGAGCCGGCGCTCGTGCGCTTCCCCGAGGCGGCCCACGCCGGCGAGCAGTTCGTGAGAGCCACGGAGCTGCGCGGCCGGGTCTTCAACGTGCACGTGCGCCGCGCCACCATGGGCGAGCTCTCGCTCGAGAACACGCACCCCTTCTGCCTGGGCAGCTACACGCTCGGCCACAACGGCACGATCGTGCGCTACCCGCGCCTGCTCGAGCCCGGCATGCGCCGCCCGGCCGGCGACACCGACTCGGAGCACCTGTTCAACCTGCTGATGCACGACTTCGACCGGGGCGACGCGGTCGGGAGCCTGCGAGCCGCGATCCGCACCGCCGTGGAGCGCTCCCCGTTCTCCGGCCTCAACGTCCTCTTCTCCGACGGCGAGCGCCTCTTCGCCTACCGCCTCGGCCTCTTCGAGCTGCACTGGCTGGCGCGCCCCGGGCAGCTGCTGGTCGCGTCCGAGCGGGTCACGGACGAGCCCGGGTGGCACAGCGTGCAGCAGGACGTGCTCCTCACCCTCGACCCGAACGACCTCGAGGAGCCCCACGCGGAGCGCCTGCTGGGCGACGAGCTGGTGGCGCGCGCGGAGATCCAGCGGGTGGACCTCGCTCCCCACCTGCGCGGGGCCGAGCGGGGCGCAGCCGCCGCCGAGCGCGCTAGGGCAGCGGCGGCCGCCGGGTGAGCCGCCGCTTCGCGCTGCTGGTGAACCCCGCGGCCGCCGGGGGAAGGGCCCTCGAGGCCCTGCCGAGCGTCCACGCGACGCTCGACGGCCTCGGCGCTGCCCACCGGACCGTGACCACGCGCAGCATCGACCACGCCTACGAGGAGGCCGGCCGGGCAGCCTCCGAGGGCGAGACCGTGGCCGCCCTGGGCGGGGACGGCCTCCTGCGCCCGCTCGCGGGCGCCCTCAAGGGCACGGACAGCGCCCTCGCCCTGATTCCCTGCGGGCGCGGCAATGACCTCGCCCGCGTGCTCGGGGTGCCCACCGACCCCGCGCAGGCGGCGCGCATCGCCGTGGAGGGCGAGGAGCGCCTGCTCGACGTGGCGAACGTGGAGGGCACGCCATACATGGGCATCGCGAGCTTCGGCTTCGACTCGGACGCCAACCGGATCGCCAACGAGGCGAAGCTCGTGAAGGGCGACGCCGTCTACGTGTACGCGGCCCTGCGCGCCCTCGCGGCCTGGAAGCCGGCCACCTTCACGGTCACCGTCGACGGCGAGCGCCACCAGATGACCGGGTACTCCGTGGCCGTGGGCAACTCGAAGGCCTACGGCGGCGGCATGTTCGTCCTGCCCCACGCGGAGCTCGATGACGGCAAGCTCGACGTGATGCTCTCCAAGAGGACCTCGAAGCTCCGCTTCCTGCTCGAGCTGCCCAAGGTCTTCAAGGGGACGCACACGGACTCGGAGCACGTCCAGTTCCTGCGCGGCGAGGAGATCGAGGTGAGCGCCAACCGCCCGTTCGTCATCTACGCCGACGGTGACCCGATCGGCGCGACGCCCGCGATCATCCGCGTGGAGCGCCGCTGCCTGCGGGTCATCGCCCCCTCCTGATGTTCCGCGCTGCCCGCCTGATCGCCCGTCTCGCCCGGGCGGCAAGCCGCCGTGTCGGCCGCACCGGCGGCACGACGGCGCCGGGCCGGCTGCTGCTGAAGGCCTCGCCGCGGGCGCTGGCGCGCATGTCCCGCGAGCTGGAGGCGGGGTCGGTGCTCGTATCGGCCACCAACGGAAAGACCACGACCGCCGCCATGATCGCCGCCGCGCTCGAGCGCGCCGGGCGCCCGGTGGTGCACAACCGGGCGGGCTCGAACATGGCCTGGGGCGTGGCCACGGCGATGCTCGACGCCGGGCGCGAGCGCGGCCAGCTCGGCCTCTTCGAGGTGGACGAGGCCTGGCTACCGGCGGTCGCGCGCGACGTGGACCCGCGCCTGCTCCTGCTCTCCAACCTGTTCCGGGACCAGCTCGACCGCTATGGCGAGCTCGAGCTGCTCGCGGACCGCTGGGCGGAGCTGGTGGACGAGCTCGACGGCCGGGCCCGCTTTTTACTCAACGCCGACGACCCGCTGGTGGCCGACCTCGGCCGCGAGCGCAGCGGCGTGACCTACTTCGGCGTGGAGGACGACTCCCAGGCGCTGCCCGAGATGCAGCACGCGGCCGACTCGAAGCACTGCCGCAACTGCGGGGCGCCCTACGAGTACGAGGCGATCTACCTTGGCCACCTCGGCCGCTACCGCTGCCCGAGCTGCGGCCGCGAGCGGCCCGAGCCCCAGGTGGCGGCCACGCGCGTGGAGCTGGAGGGCATGGAAGGCTCGCGCGTCGAGCTGCGCACGCCCCAGGGCGAGCTCTCGCTGCGACTGCCGCTGCCGGGCCTCTACAACGTCTACAACGCCGTGGCCGCCGCCGCGACCGCGCTGGAGCTGGGCGTGCCGCTCGCGGCGGTCGGCGAGGCGCTCGAGGGCTTCGGCGGGGCGTTCGGGCGCGTGGAGACGATCCCGATCGACGGCCGGCGCCTCTCGATCCTGCTGATCAAGAACCCGGCCGGCGCCAATGAGGTGCTGCGCACGCTCATGCTCGAGCAGGGCGAGCTCGACCTGTGGCTGGGGCTGAACGACCGCATCGCCGACGGCCGCGACGTCTCCTGGATCTGGGACGCCGACTTCGAGGTGCTGGCCGGCCGCGTCCGGCGCGTGACCTGCTCGGGCACCCGCGCCGAGGAGATGGCGCTGCGGCTGAAGTACGCGGGCATCGACGCGGCGATCGAAGTGGAGCGCGACCTCGGGAACTCGCTCGACGCGGCCGTGGGAAACGCCGCCGGCGAGCGCGTCTTCGCGCTACCCACCTACACGGCCCTGCTCGAGCTGCGCGACCTCCTCGCCGAGCGCGGGCTCGCGAAGCGGTGGTCCGAGTGACGTCCTCTCCCGTCACGTGGCACGACGTGGAGAACGGCTCATACGACGCCGACCTGCCGCTCTGGCGCGAGCTGGCCGCGGCAGCCGACGGGCCGATCCTGGAGCTCGGCGCGGGGACCGGTCGCGTGGCTGTGGACCTGGCCGCTCTCGGCCACGACGTGGTGGCCCTCGACAGCGACCCCGCCCTGTTGGCGGAGCTCTCCGAGCGGGCCCCCGCCGTGACCGCGGTCGAGGCAGACGCCCGCAGCTTCGCGCTCGACACCCGCTTCGGCCTCGTGCTCGCCCCGATGCAGCTGGTCCAGATCGTCGGCGGCCGCCACGGGCGAGTCGCCATGCTGGAGCGCGTGCATGCCCACCTGTCGCCAGGCGGCCGCTTCGCCGCCGCGCTCGCCGATCCCCACGAGGCCATACCCGCTGAGCACGCCTCTCCCCCGCTCCCGGACATGATCGAGCGGGACGGATGGGTGTTCTCGAGCCAGCCGGTCTCGGTCCGCGCGGAGGACGGCCGGGTGGTGGTCGAGCGCCGGCGCCAGGCGGTCTCGCCTTCCGGCGAGCTCGAGGAGGAGGCCGCCCTGATCGCGCTCGACCTGGTCGGGCTCGAGGAGCTGGAGGGCGAGGCGCGCGCCGCCGGCCTCGAGCCGCTGAGCCGCATGCAGGTGGCCGAGACCGTGGATCACATCGGAAGCACGGTGGTCGTGTGCCGGCGCTGAGGGTCCTGTCGCTCTACCCCGAGCTGATGAACATCTACGCGGACCGCGGCAACATCGCCGTGCTGCGCGCCCGCTGCGAGTGGCGCGGACTCGGGTTCGAGCACGCCGCGTCGAGCCTCGGCGAGCCGCTCGACCCCGACGCCCACGACCTCTTCTACATGGGCGGCGGCCAGGACCGCGACCAGGCCGCCGTGGCACACGACATGGCCCGGTCCAAGCGCGACGCCCTCCAGCGCGCGGCCGACGGGGGCGCCGTGGTGCTCGCCGTCTGCGGCGGCTACCAGCTGCTCGGCCACTCCTACGAGATGCCCGGCGAGGAGCTGCCCGGCGTGGGCCTCGTGGACCTGCGCACCGTCCGCGAGCCGGGGCCGCGCCTGATCGGCAACTGCGCTATCGAGGCGGACCTCGGCACGGGCCCGCGCGTGATCGCCGGGTTCGAGAACCACGGCGGCCGGACCTACCTCGGTCCGGACGAGAGCCCGCTCGGCCGCGTCCTCAGCGGGCACGGCAACAACGGCAGGGACGGCTTCGAGGGCGTCCAGCGCGGCAACGTCATCGGCACCTACCTGCACGGCCCGCTGCTGCCGAAGAACGTCTGGCTGGCGGACCGCCTGATCGAGATGGCGCTCGGCGTGGAGCTCGAGCCGCTGCCGGGAGACGAGCTGGAGGACGCGGCGCACGCCTCGGCGCGCCGCGCGGCGGGCGTCTAGCCGCCCGCGCTCCCCACCACGCGCAGCACCTCGGGAATCGAGGTGATGCCCTCGCGGACCTTGTTGAGGCCGTCCTCGCGAAGCGTCCGCATGCCCTGCGCGCGTGCCTCGGCGCGAAGGGCGTCGTGGCTCGCCCTGTCGAGGATCAGCCGCCGCAGCGAGTCGGTCATCGTCATGACCTCGTAGAGGCCTATGCGCCCGCGGTAGCCGCT
>DASQER010000117.1:0-4829 GCA_035633575.1 Thermoleophilaceae bacterium | reverse complement strand
CCGGGCGGCGCTTCAAGCCGAACCCGCGGCTAGAGAGGGTGGACTAGGACTCATGTCGCGGTCACGGATGGCCGATTGGGGTAAGGGATGAGTAGGACCCTCCTTACGCCCCTGCTCGCAGTCGCCCTGATCGCCCTGCTCGCCCCAACCTCGGCGCTGGCGGACGGCGGGGGCGCCGCATGCACGGTGCCGGCCCCGGTGGCCCGCGACCAGCAGCTGGGCGAGCTCGCCCTCGACGCCGGCCGCTACAGGGTCACGGTCGTGGACACCGAGCAGCTGAGCTGCGAGGAGGCCATCGACCAGTTCCGCGCCAGCCTGCGCGAGCCCGGCGCGGACCTCCCCGCGGGCTGGAAGGTGGACCCGCCGAGTCAGACCATCGCGCGCGCGGACGGGAGCGACTCGTTCCGCGTCGTCAGGGACGCGCCGGAGACGGCCTCGGGCTCCTCATGGTGGGGCCAGGCCCAGGAGTGGATGATCGTCTGGCTTCCGATCATCTTCATGGGCCTGATCGCGATCGCCGTGGTCTGGATGATCCGCTACATGCCGCGGACGAAGCCGCAGCAGATCGCGCCGCAGTCGTCGAGCTCGGTGCGCTGGGAGGACGTCGCCGGCGTGGAGGAGGCCAAGGACGAGCTGCGCGAGGTGGTCGAGTTCATGTGCGACCCGAAGCGCTTCGGCAAGCTCGGCGCCAAGGTGCCGAAGGGCATCCTGCTGCACGGCCCGCCCGGCACGGGCAAGACGCTGCTCGCCAAGGCCGTGGCGAACGAGTCGAACGCGAAGTTCTTCGCGCAGTCGGCGAGCTCGTTCGTCGAGATGTTCGCCGGCCTCGGCGCGGCGCGCATCCGGCGCCTCTTCCGCCAGGCGCGCAAGGCCGCGCCGGCGATCGTGTTCATCGACGAGCTGGACGCCGTGGGCGCCACGCGCGGCAACGACATCTCCGGCGAGAAGGACCAGACCCTCAACCAGCTGCTGGTGGAGCTCGACGGCTTCGGCGGCGCCGACAACGTGGTCGTGATCGCCGCCTCCAACCTGCTCGAGAAGCTCGACCCGGCGCTGCTGCGCCCGGGCCGCTTCGACCGCCAGATCCTCGTCACGCCGCCTGACCTCAAGGGCCGCCGCAGCATCCTCGCCGTGCACACGCGTGGGAAGCCGCTGGCGGACGACATCGACCTCGAGATCGTGGCGCGCCAGACGAGCGGCATGACGGGCGCCGACCTGGCCAACATCTGCAACGAGGCCGCGATCTTCGCCGGCCGCGAGCACCGCGACCACCTGATCACGCGCGACTTCCAAGGCGCCCTCGAGCGCGTGATCGCCGGCATGCAGTCGCGCCGCGTGATCACCGACCACGAGAAGAGGGTGGTGGCCTACCACGAGGCTGGGCACGCGCTCTGCTCCGAGATGCTGCCGTCGGTGCAGAAGGTGCACCGGATCTCGATCATCCCGCGCGGCCGCGCGCTCGGCTACACGCTGAACCTGCCCGAGGAGGACCGCTACCTGAAGTCAAAGGAGGAGCTGCTCGACTACATGGTCGTGCTGCTCGGCGGCCGCGTGACCGAGCACATCGTCTTCGGCCAGATCACCACCGGCGCCGCGGACGACCTGCGCAAGGTGCACGAGATCAGCCGCGGGATGGTCACGCAGTACGGCATGGGCACCGAGCTGATGTCGAAGCAGCTGCCCGCCGACGACTACTCGATGTCCGACCACACGCGCCGCATGGTCGACGAGGAGCAGCAGTACCTCACCGACCTGGCGCACCGCCGGGCCATGAAGGTCGTGGGCGAGAACCGCCCGCTGCTGGAGGCGTTCGCGCACACCCTGCTCGAGAACGAGGTGCTCGAGCGCGAGGACATCGAGCGGCTGGTGGCGGAGTACCGCGGCGAGCGCGCCTCCAACGGCAGCTCGCCGATCGTCCCGGTCGAGCCCGGGGCGGCCAGGGTGGCCGCCGCCGAGCGCATCGAGGGTCAGCCGGGCGGCGACTCGCCCTCGTAGTACTCCACCTCGTCCTCGCTCCGGAACCACACGCGCAGCCCGCCGCCGTCCGGCCGGCGCTCGAACGCGCCGATCTTGCCCGAGTCCGGCTGGAGGACCACGTCCGGCTCTCCACTTGGGCTGAACGCTAGGAACCGGACCGCCTCCTCGGTCCGGTTCACGATCTGGTGCGCGCCCCGCTCGCCGCGCGGGAACGACGCCACCTCGCCCTGCTCAAGCTCCCGCCAGCCGTCCGTGGTCCGCAGGCTGGGGCGCCCGGCCAGGACGATCACGAGCTCCTCCTCGGTGAGGTGCGCGTGGTACGGGTAGGCGGCCTGGCCGGGCGGAACCTCCCAGAGGCTCACGCCCAGCCTCTCGGCGCCGGCCTGCCGGCTGATGCGGGCGCGATTGGCGCGAAAGCCATCCTGCTCGCGCGGTTCGTCGAAGTCCGGCCTCTCGATATTCACCATGTGCGTATTCTGGACGACCGGTGTTCGGACGGATAGACCACATAGGAGTGGCGGTCGAGGACCTCGACGAGGCCATCGCCCTCTACGGCGAGCGGCTGGGCATGGAGCTCCAGCACCGCGAGACCGTGGAGGAGCTGGGCGTCGAGGCGGTGCTGCTCGGCGTCGGCGAGAGCCACGTGGAGCTGCTGCGGCCGCTCGGCCCGGACACGGCGGTCGGGAAGTTCCTCTCGCGGAGCGGCCCCGGCCTTCACCACGTGGCGTACGGGACCGACGACATCGAGTCGGCGATCGACTCCGTGCGATCCGCGGGCCTGCGGCTGATCGACGAGCGGCCGCGCACCGGGATCCGAGGCAGCCGCGTGGCGTTTCTGCACCCGAAGTCGACCGGCGGGGTGCTCACCGAGCTGGTCGAGCCCCCGGAGGGGCACTGATGGCGGACACCCCCCGACGCATCGACATCGGCTTCCAGGGCGGGCAGTCGCTGCCCGTCCGCGTGGAGCAGGAGGTCTACGACGGCTTCCGCAAGGCGCTCGCCGATTCCGGCTCCGACGGCTGGTTCGAGCTCACGACGCAGGACTCGGACCTCCACATCGACCTCTCGCAGGTCGTCTACGTGCGGCTCGACACCGAAGATCACCGCGTCGGCTTCTAGCGCTGACTTGCTCGCTGCGCTGGACCTCAGGCTGCTGCGCCTGCTGCGCACGCGCGGCCACACGCCCGCGCTGGAGGCCGCGATGATCCGGCTGGCGCGGGCGGGCGAGAACGGCCTGCTGTGGAACGCGATCGGCGCGGCCGGCGCCCTGCTGCGCCCGCGGCGCCGCGACGAGTACGTGCGCGCCATGGAGATCGTCCTGGCGACGCTCGTGGTGAACAGCGTCGTGAAGCAGACCGTGCGGCGCGCGCGGCCGGTGCTCGAGGAGGAGCTGCCGGCGCTCACCCCGGTGCTCTCCGGCCGCTCCTTTCCCTCCGCGCACTCGTCGACCTCGTTCGCGGGCGCGCGAGCCCTCTCTGCGGCCGGCCTGCCCGCGCCGCCGCTGTACGGGCTCGCCGCGGCGATGGCGCTCTCGCGCCCCTATCTGGGCGTGCACTTCCCCTCCGACGTCCTCGCGGGCGCGGTCCTCGGCGACGCCATGGCGAGGCTGATGACGCCGTGAAGATCGGCATCGTCGGCATGCCGAACGCGGGCAAGTCCTCGCTCTTCAACGCGCTCACCCGCGCGGGCGCGCAGGCGGCCAACTACCCGTTCACGACCGTCGAGCCGAACGTGGCGGTGGTGGCCGTTCCGGACGAGCGCCTGGACCGGGTCGCGCAGACCATCGGCGCCACCCCGGTCGTGCACGAGGCGATCCAGTTCCACGACATCGCCGGGCTCGTGCGCGGTGCGCACCAGGGCGAGGGCCTCGGCAACAAGTTCCTCGCGAACATCCGCGAGACCGACGCGATCCTGCACGTGGTGCGCGTGCACGACGACCCCCAGGTCGTCCACCCCGAGGGGCGCGTGGACCCGCTCGCGGACGCCGAGACGATCGAGACCGAGCTCCTGTTCGCGGACCTCGAGCAGGCTGAGCGGCGGCTCGAGCGGGTGGCGAAGCAGGCGAAGTCGCTCGACAAGCTCGCGGTGGCGGAGGAGCGCTGGCTGCGCGAGGTGGTCGAGGCGCTGCGCGAGGGACGCGCGGTGCGCACGGTGCCCGAGCCCGACGGCGCGCCCGGCGCCGCCATCCGGCTCGCGGCGCTTACCTCGAAGCCGGTGCTGTACGTCGCGAACGTGGCCGAGGGCGAGCCGCTCGAGCCGCCGCCCGCGCTGGTCGCCCACGCCGAGGAGCGCGGCGCGCGCGCCACCGCGTTGAGCGCGCGGCTCGACTCGGAGCTGTCCGAGCTGGAGGACGACGAGGCCGAGGCAATGCGGGCGGAGCTGGGCGTGAGCGAGTCGGGCCTCGAGACCGTGATCCGCGAGGCCTCTTCGCTGCTCGACCTGATCCATTTCTTCACCGCCGGGCAGGCGAAGGAGGGGCGCGCGTGGGCGATCCCCCGCGGCACCCGCGCCCGCACGGCGGCCGGCTCGATCCACACGGACATGGAGCGCGGCTTCGTGGCCGCCGAGGTGACGCCCTGGGACGCCCTCGTGGACGCGGGCGGCTACACCCAGGCCCGCGAGCGCGCCCTCTCGCGCGTGGAGGGTCGCGACTACGTGATGCAGGACGGTGACGTGGTCACGTTCCGCTTCACGCCGTCCTGAGCGAGGATGCCGCCGTTCGACTCGGGCTCGGTCGAGAAGGCCCCGGCCGAGATCGTCGAGCTCGTGCGGGGGCTGGCCGCCGCGCGCCCGGGCTAGCATGCGGCGCATGACCCGTCTGCTCGCCGCGCTGATCTCCCTCGCCGTGCTCG
>DASQER010000116.1:0-3503 GCA_035633575.1 Thermoleophilaceae bacterium | reverse complement strand
ACCGCCGCGGCCGGGTCGCCGCCGGGGCGCCGCACGTCGGCGAAGCGCTCGCCCTGGAACACCGGGTTGTCCGTCAGGTAGACGGTCTCGATGCCGGCGGCGCGCGTGATCTCCATCAGCAGCGGCTGGTGGTCCCAAACGGGATTGAAGCCGGGCACCGACGGGAAGCCCTCGAGCCGTCGCCAGTCGCGGAAGGGGAAGGCGCGCATGCCGGTCACGAGGGCGCGGCGCGCCGAGAGCGCGGGCATCGACTCGGGGATGGCGCGGTCGAAGCGCAGCGACCTCTTCGTCAGCTCGTTCAGGTTCGGCGTCTTGGCCGGCGCGCCGCCCTCGAATGCGTCCACGTGGTCGGCGCGCACAAGAGGCAGCACCACCAGCAGGGCGTTGCGACCGCGGTCGTCGCCGAGCTGCGCCGCCGCCGGGGCGGCGGCCGCCAGCGACCCGAGCACCCCTGCCCCCGCAGCGGTGGCTCCGCTGCGGCGCAGCAGGCTGCGGCGCGTGAGCCTCATCCGCCGATCACGCCACTCTTGCCGAACTGCGGCAGCGTGCCGCCCGCCTCGTCCTCGAGGATGCGCCAGTACTTGTCCACCAGCTCCGGGTGCTGGGCGGACACGTCGACGAGCTCCTTCGGGTCGTTCTTCTTGTCGTAGAGGCGCTTGCGCCGGCCCTCGCTGTCGGAGATGAAGAACCAGTCGTGGTCCCCCGCCAGCACGTGGTCGTCGTAGCAGGCGGTGAAGTGCGGCCGGGGCGGTGGCCGCTTGCCGTCGAAGATGACGGAGAGGTCCTCGCCGGTCATCATCCCGGGCGCCCGCACGCCCATGAACGACATCGCCGTGCGCGCGATGTCGTGGTTGGACGCGAAGAAGTCGTCCCACTCGCCGGCGAGCTTGCCCTCCGGGTGCCGGATCATGAAGGGCACGTGGTAGATGTGCCACTGCGCTCGCGACGCGTGCTTGCCGACGATGCCGTCCTCGCCCAGCGTCAGGCCGTGGTCGGACGCGTAGATCACCACGGTCTCGTCGAGCAGCTGCTGGTCGGCCATCCGGTTCATCAGCCGGCCGACCCACTCGTCCATGAACGTGATCTCGGCGGCGTACAGCTCGCGGACGCGCTCGACGGTCTCGTCGTCCAGCTCCACGTCGATCACCCAGGAGTACGGCGTCTCGAACGGCTGGATCGGGATGATCCCATTCTTCTCGATCCCCTTGGGGCCGCCGAAGCGGTTCATGTACACGCGCGGGGCGTCGAGCGGCTCGTGCGGGTCGAAGGCGTCCACTCCGAGGAAGAACGGGCGCTTCTTCTTCAGGTCGTCCACGAGGTTGATCCCGCTGCGCACCACGCGCGCCGTCGGGTAGTCGCGGTCGCTGTCGCGGTAGATCGAGTTCCAGCCGACCATCGAGCGCAGCCGCCCGATCTCGACCGAGTCGCTCAGCGCAGGCAGCAGGTAACGCTCGATCGCGCTGCGCGGCGCCGGTCGTTTGAACGGCTTGTTGAGGAAGCGGTAGGCGCCCTGTGAGTAGCTCGGGCGGACGAAGTCGAGCGTGCGGCGGAAGTTGGCGAAGCGCGGGCCGACCAGGAACGGGTTGTCCGTGCAGTAGGCCGTCTCGATGCCTGCCTCGCCGAACACCTCGGTCATGATCGGCTGGTGGTCCTGGATCGGGATCCACCCGGGGCCGAGCGGCAGTCCCTTCGTCGGCACGTAGTTGCGGTACGGGAAGGAGCGCACGCCGGTGAGGAGCGCGCGGCGGGCGGGTCCCGTCGGCATCGCCTCGGGCACGGCGAGCCTGAACGCGAGCGAGTCCTTGCCGAGCGCGTCGAGGTTGGGCGTCTTGTTGCGCTCCCCGTCCGGGTTCCAGTGGCCGATGTAGTCCGCGCGCGTGGAGTCGGTGAAGATCAGCAGGACGTTCGGCGCGTCCTTCGCGTGCGAGGTGGCCGGCTCGAAGTAGTCGTCGCCGCACGCGCTCATGCCGACCGCGGCGGCGCCGGCCGCTCCGGCCCCGAAGAGACCTCGACGTGTGAAGCCGTTGCCCGAGCCCATTCCCGGGCGGCAGGCTAGCTGACCGCGGAGCGCGGTCTCAGGACCACTGGGTGCGCGGGCGCCGCTCCGGCTCCCCGTCCACCTCGATGTCCACGCGCTCGTTGTAGAACGCGACCAGGCCCTTCACCGGCACGGCGTCGTTCAGCGGCTCCTCGTAGCTCCAGGCGATCGATTCCTCGCCGGCCGCGGACCAGTGCGTCGCATGGCCCTTGAAGGGGCACGTGGTGCGGTGCTCGCTCTCCACGAGGTCGGCCGAGATGTCCTCGCGCGGGATGTACCAGCGCGTGGGCAGGCCGGTCTCGAAGAGCGCCACGGCCCGCCGGGTGTCCGCAACCTCGCGGCCGCGGATCGCCACGCGTACGTGCCGCGACGTCGGGCGCGTGTCGATGCGGTGCGTCTTCGCGCGGGGCAGCGGACTAGGAGCCGGTCGAGGTGGCGACCTTCTCCGGCACCTCGATCTCGCGCTTCAGGATCTTGCCGGTGGGCCCCATGGGCAGCTCGTCCACGAACCAGACCTTGCGCGGGTACTTGTAGGCCGCGACCTGCTCCTTCACGTAGCTCTTCAGCTCCTCGGCGTCGAGCGACTCGCCCTGCTTGAGCACCACCGCGGCGCCCACCTCCTCGCCGAGCTCGTCGTGGGGCACTCCCACCACCGCGGCCTCCTGGATCGCCGGGTGCTCGTAGAGGACCTCCTCGATCTCGCGCGGGTAGACGTTGTAGCCCCCGCGGATGATCAGGTCCTTCTTGCGGTCCACGATGAAGAAGTAGCCGTCCTCGTCCATCTTGGCGATGTCGCCGCTGCGGAACCAGCCGTCCTCCGTGATGGCCTCCTCGTTGGCCTCCGGGCGGTTCCAGTAGCCCTTCATGATGTTGTGGCCGCGGATCACGATCTCGCCGATCTCGCCCTGTGCGACCTCGTTGCCGTCGTCGTCCCAGACCTGCATCTCGACGCCCTCGATGGGCGTGCCGATGGAGCCCGGCTTGCGCTCCTTGCCCGGGTGGTTGAAGGAGGCCACCGGCGAGGTCTCGGAGAGGCCGTAGCCCTCGAGGATGATGCAGCCGAACCTCTCCTCGAAGGCGCGCATCAGCTCGGCCGGCATGGCGGCGCCGCCGGACATGCAGGTGCGCAGGGACGAGCAGTCGGCCGAGTCGGCGGACTCGCAGTGCAGCATCGCGTTGTACATCGTCGGGACGCCCTGGAAGATGGTGACCTCGTCGCGGTCGATGATCTCGAGCGCCTTCTCCGGATCGAAGCGCGGCAGCATCGTGACCGTGGCGCCCACGCAGACCGCGCTGTTCATGGTGCAGGTCTGGCCGAACGAGTGGAACAGGGGCAGCGCGCCGAGCAGGACGTCCTCGTCCGCGAGCTCGCCGAGCTTGCTCGAGACGCCGGCCGCGTTGCGGAGCAGGTTCGCGTGACTGAGCTCGGCGCCCTTCGGCTTGCCGGTGGTGCCGGAGGTGTAGA
>DASQER010000115.1:0-2223 GCA_035633575.1 Thermoleophilaceae bacterium | reverse complement strand
TTGCGCCCTGCGGGCCGATGTAGTGGACGCCGTCGAGCATCTCGCCGTCGGTCACGCCCGTGGCGGCGAAGAAGACGTCGTTGCCCGAGACGAGGCGGTCCTTGTCGAGGATCTCCTCGAGGTCGTAGCCGGCCTCGAGGGCCGCCGTGCGCTCCTCGTCGGAGCGCGGCCAGAGGCGGCCGAGGATCTGGCCGCCGGTGCACTGGATGGCGGCCGCGGCGAGCACGCCCTCCGGGGTCCCGCCGATGCCGAACAGCAGGTCGACGGGCGAGTCCTGGGTCACGGCCACGAGCGCCGCGGACACGTCGCCGTGCGGGATCAGCCGGATGCGGGCGCCGACGTCGCGGATCTCGCGCATGTAGTCCTCGTGGCGATCGCGGTCGAGCATGATCACCACGAGGTCGCCCACCGGCACGCCCTTCTCCCCGGCCATCAGCTCGAGCGTCTCGCCGATCGGCCGGTCGAGATCGAGCAGATGCGCCGTCTCGCGCGAGGTCGCCATCTTCAGCATGTAGACGCACGGCCCCGGGTCGAACATCGTGCCCCGCTCCGAGAGGGCGATGGTGGCGATCGCGTTCGGGAGCCCCTTGGCGCACAGCTCGGTGCCCTCGAGCGGGTCCACCGCGACGTCCACCTGCGGCGCAGAGCCGTCGCCGATCTGCTCGCCGTTGTAGAGCATCGGGGCCTCATCCTTCTCCCCCTCGCCGATCACGACCATGCCGTCCATCGAGACCGTGTCGAGCAGCATGCGCATGGCGTCCACCGCGGCGCCGTCCGCCCCCTCCTTGTCGCCGCGGCCGATCCAGCGGGCGCACGCGAGCGCCGCGTACTCGGTGGTGCGCACGAGCTCCATGGCGAGGTTGCGGTCGGGCTTGGGCGCCCCGGACTCCATGGGCCGGAACCTACTAGGGCGAAACGGCCGCAGCGCACCCGGCGGGCCGGGTGCTCGCGCACGACGGCTCAGATGACGCCCGGCGGCTTGCGCACGTCGCCGTACACGGCCTGGCGCAGGTAGCCCGCGACGAGAAGGCCGATCGTGGCGAGCAGCGCCACGAACCAGCCGATGTCGAGGCCGATGTCGACGCTGTCGCCGGGGCGCCCGAGGATGATCCCGTTGCAGAGGATCAGCATGAAGCTGACGATGCCGACGATCATCGTCACCTCGCCCGGCTTCCAGGTCAGCTGGTGCCCGCGCGCGATGATCCAGGTGAGGATGAAGGGCGCGGCGCAGGCCGCCACGAGCAGCCAGTCGAGCGTGCCGAAGACGGCCCAGGCGCTCGCGGACTCGCCGTCGCTGGCTCCGGGCAGGCGCGAGTGCGGGTTCTCCGAGCTCGTGGTGAACCAGGGCAGCCAGAGCGAGCCCAGCAGCACGAGCGCGGCGCCCATTCCGAGCAGCTCGCCGGGCGACACCCTCGAGAAGTCGAGGTAGCCGCTCCTCTCAGCGCTGCCGGCCTCCATCTGCAGCAAGCTACATGCCGGGATAGGCTGCGCACAACCCCGAACGAAGGAGCCCCGTGGCTGTCACCAAGATCATCGAGGTGGTCGGAAGCTCGCCCGAGAGCTCGGACGGCGCGGTGAAGGCCGCGCTCGACGACGCGCGCCTGTCGCTGCGCAACATCAAGGCGCTCGACGTGGTCTCCACCGGGCTGCGCGGCGAGAACCTCGACGAGTGGCGTGCGCTCGTGCGCATCTCCTTCCTCGTAGAGCGCGTTAGCGAGTAGCCACGCTCCAGAGTCGCGACACAACGCCCCTCGGAGGGGTCGGGGTGCTTCTCGAAGAGGCGCGCGAGCGCACGCTGCGCCTGGTGGAGAGCGTCTCGGACGCGGACCTCAGCAGGGTGCACGACCCGCTCATGAGCCCGCTGGTCTGGGACCTCGGGCACATAGCGGCCTTCGAGGACCTCTGGGTGTGCCGCGAAACCGGGCTGGAGCAGTTGCGCCCCGAGCTCGCCGCGGTGTACGACGCCGCCGAGACGCCGCGTGCCGACCGCGGCGAGCTGTCCTATCCGCGGCGCGCGGAGGCCGTGGCGTATATGGAGGCCGTGCGCGAGCGGACGGCCTCCGCGCTCGGCGGCATCTCGCCGTTCATCGCCGAGATGCTGTTGCAGCACGAGCACCAGCACAACGAGACGATGCTCCAGACGCTCCAGCTCGCCGCGCCGGGCGTGTACGAGCCGGAGCATCCCGCGCCTCCCCCGGACCCGGCCGCGGCGGGGACGGTGGT
>DASQER010000114.1:0-4341 GCA_035633575.1 Thermoleophilaceae bacterium | reverse complement strand
CTGCTGGTGGTGATAACGGGCCTGCCGGTCGCGCCGCTGATCGCCTCGCGCAACCAGCTCGTCGAGCGGGTCGCCCCGCGGGGCACCGCGACCGAGGCGTTCACCTGGCCGCTCACGGCGCTGGTGGCGGGCGTCGCGCTCGGTGCGGCCGTGGGGGGCACGCTCGTGGAGTCGTACTCGTGGACCGCCGCGGTGCTCGCCGCCGTCGCGGTGTCGGGGGCGGGGGCGGCGCTGCTGGTGGCGCGGCGCGAGACGCTCGCGCCCGCCCTCGCAATGCCGCGATAGGCTCGCCGGCCATGGGAAACATCAGCGGTGAGCGCTCCGTCGAGATCGATGCTCCGGTGGAGCGCTGTTTCGAGATCGCATCCGACATCGGCAAGGCGCCCGAGTGGCAGGGCTCGCTCAAGGACGTGGAGGTGCTCGAGCGCGACGGCGACAAGCGGGCCACGCTGGCCGAGACGGAGTCTGACGCCAAGGTGAAGAGGGTGCGCTCCACGCTGCGCTTCTCCTACGAGGAGCCGACGGCCATCCGCTGGGTCCAGGAGAAGGGCGAGACGAAGTCGCTGACCGGGTCGTGGACCTTCGAGGACCTGGGCGACGGGCGCACGCGCGCGACGTACGCGCTGGAGGCCGACCCCGGCCGGATGCTCGGCATGCTGCTGCGCGGCCCCGCCGCGGCGAAGGTGCGCGACTTCCTGCTTGGCGACGCGGCCGAGGGTCTCAAGCAGCGCGCCGAGGCCTGAGCCGATGGCCGGCTATACGCGCGTCAACCTGAAGTCCGACGTCGAGAACATGGCGCCGAGGTACGGCTTCGAGGGGATCGCCCCGGCTACCGCCCGCCGTTCGGGCACCGCCACGCGGAGCAGGAGGAGGTGTACGTCGTGGTCTCCGGCAGCGCGCGCATGAAGGTCGACGACGACATCGTCGAGCTGAAGCAGTGGGACGTCATCCGAGTGCCGGGTGCGAGCTGGCGCGGCATGGAGGGCGGACCGGAGGGCGCCGAGATCCTCGCCTTCGGAGCGCCCAACACCGACAACAAGGACGCCGAGATGCAGCAGGGCTGGTGGGCTGACAGCGCGTGAGCCAGCACGTGCACGAGGTGGCGATCGTGGGCGCCGGCTTCGGCGGCCTCGGGATGGCGATCCGCCTCAAGCAGGAGGGCATGGACGACTTCGTCGTGCTCGAGCGCGGCGCCGACGTGGGGGGCACCTGGTGGGCGAACAGCTACCCCGGCTGCCAGTGCGACATCCCGTCGAACCTCTACTCGTTCTCCTTCGCGCCGAAGCACGACTGGGGCCGCGCGTACCCGATGCGCGACCAGATCCTCGAGTACCTGCGCGACTGCGCCCGGCGCTTCGACGTGCTGCGCCACACACGGCTGAGCTGCGAGCTTCTCGGCGCCACGTGGGTCGCCGAGAAGCAGCACTGGGAGCTCGAGACCTCCGACGGTCCGCTCGCCGCGCGGGTGCTCGTGGCCGCGCCGGGCCTGCTGAGCGAGCCCTGGACGCCGGCGCTGCCCGGGCTCGAGCGCTTCGAGGGCAACGCGTTCCACACGGCCAGGTGGGACCACGGCGATGACCTGACCGGGAAGCGCGTCGCGCTGCTCGGATCGGGCGCCACCGCGGTGCAGGTGGTCCCGGCGATCCAGCCGCGCCTCGGGAAGCTGCACCTCTTCCAGCGCACGCCGCCGTGGGTGATCCCGCACATGGACCACCCGATCCGCCCGCGCCTGCGCGAGCTCTACAGGCGGGCGCCGGCGCTTCAGCGGCTGTCCCGGGCGGGCATCTACGCCCTCCGCGAGAGCCTGGTGCCCGGCCTCACGCGCGACCGGCGCGGGCTCAAGGTCCACGAGACGCTGGCGAAGATGCAGCTGCGCCGGCAGGTGCCCGACCCCGAGCTGCGCCGCCGGCTGACGCCCGACTACGACATCGGCTGCAAGCGCGTCGTGCTCTCGAACGAGTGGTATCCGGCGATCCAGGCGCCGAACGTGGAGATCGTGAGCTCAGGTGTCGAGGAGGTCCGCGAGCACTCGATCGTCGGCGGGGACGGCATCGAGCGCGAGATCGACACGCTCATCTTCGCCACCGGCTTCAAGCCGGCCGAGCTGCCGATCGCCGAGCGGCTGCGCGGCCGCGAGGGGCGAACGCTCGCGGACGTCTGGGGCGGGAGCCCGGAGGCGTACCTCGGCACGACGGTGGCCGGCTTCCCCAACCTGTTCCTCTTCTACGGCCCGAACCTGAACCTCGGGCACAACTCGATCGTCTACATGCTGGAGTCGCAGCTGAGCTACGCGCTCGATGCGCTGCACACCATGCGGAGCCGCGGCGTGGCGGAGGTCGAGGTGCGCGCGGGCGCGCAGGACGCCTACAACGAGGAGATCCAGGAGCGCCTGGCCTCGAGCGTCTGGAACACCGGCGGCTGCAGCAGCTGGTACCTCGACCGCAATGGCCGCAACTCCATCCAGTGGCCCGGCTTCACGTTCGAGTTCCGCCGCCGGACGCGCAGCTTCGACGCCGCGGCCTACCGGCTGGCCCCGGCCGCGCGCCCTACTTCGCGCGCGGCTTCGGGGGCGCCGGCAGTGTGACCGTGTAGACGTCGAGACTCCCGCGCGCGCACGCGAGATGACGGTTGCCGGCAGCGCGGTCAGAGGCGGTAGGGGATCTCGGCGGTGTCCGCCGGCAGCCGCCAGTGGTCCGGGTCCTCGTACTCGTACTCGTAGGCGCAGTCGACCAGGTTCAGGACAAGTCCCTCCTCCGCCCGGAGGTTCTTGAGGCCGTGCCACACCCCGGGAGGCACGATCACGAGCCCGGGGCGGCGCTCCCCGAGGCGAAACTCGTTGACCAGCCCGTGGGTGTCCGAGCCGGAGCGGGCGTCGTACAGGACGACCTTCACCTGCCCGGAGTTGACGAACAGGCGATCGGTCGTGTTCAGGTGCACGTGCCAGGCGGACACGGCGTGGCCCTGGAGCGTGACCTGGAACACCTGGTCGACGTCAGGCGCCTCGTCGAACCAGTCGCGCCGCAGCACCTCGGTGAGATGGCCCGAGTCCCGGATCACGTTCTGGACCTCGATCAGCAGCCCCCGTATGCGTCGAAGATCGTCGACAAAGCCTCCCCTGCGACCGTACTTCACCGCGTACTTCAGGGTGATCCAGCGGTGCCCGAAGAGGCGGTCCACCGTGTCGTTGAGCGCCCACCGGGCGTGACTGAGGGGGCGCGGTCGCCAGAGCCTCGCGGAGGCCTCGATCGCCGTGCCCAGAGCTGCCGCAGCTCGGCGTCGTCGCGGTGGCGAGCCGCAGCGCGTTGCTGCGGTTGTAGGTCGCGACGACGATGGAAACTGCCGGCGGCACCCCGCGAGCATAGGATCTCGCCATGGCAATCGTGCGCCTCCGTGGTCCCCTGAAGCGGCTGGCGGGCGACCGCCCGGAGCACGACGTCGCCGGCGCCACCGTCGGCGAGCTGCTGCGCGAGCTCGAGCGGGCCCACCCCGAGGCCGGCGGCTGGGTCCTCGACGAGCGCGGGCGAATCCGGCGTCACATCAACGTCTTCGTGAACGGCGAGCTCGGCGGCGAGGACACCGCGGTCGGCGAGACGGACCGCGTCGAGGTCCTTCCGGCGATTTCGGGAGGATCGCCACTATGACCGAGCTGCTCCTCGGGACACGCAAGGGCCTGTTCGTCCTCGAGGGCGAGCCGGGCGGGCCGTTCGAGGTCACGGCCCGGGCCTTTGCCGGCGAGCCGGTCGAGCACGCGGTCCGCGACGCGCGCACGGGTCGCGTGATCGCGTCCGTGACATCCGCCTTCTACGGACCGAAGCTCTGGTACACCGACGACCCCGGGGGCGAGTGGGAGCAGGCGAGCGGCGTGGCGCTGCCCGAGGGCGGCGAGGCCGCGCTCGAGCGGATCTGGGTGATCGTGGCGGGCGAGGCCGACGGCACGCTCTACGCCGGGGGCGATCCGGGCGTCCTGTTCGAGAGCCGCGACGGCGGCGTGAGCTGGGAGCTGAACCGCGGCCTCTGGGAGCACCCGACCAGGAAGAGCTGGCAGCCGGGCGGCGGCGGGCTGTGCCTGCACTCGATCTCGACCTGGCCCGGCGAGCCGGAACGGCTTGCGGTGGCGATCTCGGCCGCCGGGGTGTGGCTCTCAGACGACGGCGGCGCGACGTGGCGCAGCGGCAACGACGGCCTCCTGGCGCGCTACCTGCCCGACGACGCGCCCGCGGATCAGACCGCCCTGTGCGTGCACCGCCTGCACCGCGCTCCCACACGCCCCGAGCGGATGTTCATGCAGTTCCACGGCGGCGTCTACCGCTCCGACGACGCGGGCGAGACGTGGACGGACAT
>DASQER010000113.1:0-8251 GCA_035633575.1 Thermoleophilaceae bacterium | reverse complement strand
AGCTGCTCGGAATGACAGTCATACGACCCCGGCTGTGGCGAGCACCCGGAAGCGCGGGGAGAACTCCTCGTCGAACTGGGCCTCAGGGAGGTGCTTGAGCACCCACTCGAGCGGGCGCCGGTCCTGGATCCAGTCGAGGAGGGGCTCGTGGTTCCAGCGGGAGCCGAGCATGTTGAAGCCCACCACGCGGTCCCCCTTCACGACGATGCGCTGGCTCTCGAAGCGGCCCGGCACCCGCTGGAACCAGGTCCGCAGGTCGGCGGGAGGCACGACCGGGTTGCCGTCGGGCCCGGTGCTCACGGGCACGTACCCGGCGGTCGTGTACTCCAGGTCGAAGAACTTCGCCGAGTTGTACCAGGCGCCGCGGCGGTAGGCGATCTCGTCGCCGAGCATGGAGCGAGCGGCCAGGCGGCCCTGGTCGCGCGCGGTGTACCACAGCTGCTCCGGGCGGCGGGACCCGTCGTACCAGGTGACGTTCGCGCAGTCGCCCGCCGCCCACACGTCCGGGGCCGAAGTGCGCAGCCCGTCATCCGTCTCGATCGCTCCGCTCTTCGCGAGGGTCAGGGCGCTGCCCGCCAGGAAGCCGGTGTTCGGCACGACACCGATCGTCGAGACCACCAGGTCGGCGGCCACCTCGTCTCCCCCGGCGAGGCGCACCCCCCGGATCCGGCCGTCGTCCCCGCGCAGGACGGCGTCCACGCTGGCTCCCAGCCGCACGTCCACGCCTTGCGCCCGCGCGTGCTCGGCTACGAGGCTCGCTTCGTTCCGGTCGAGGGCCACCGGGAAGTACCAGCCCTCGCGGATGACGAAGGTGACGTGGAGCCCGCGGTCGTGCAGGACCTCGGCCACCTCGACACCGATCAGGCCGCCGCCGAGGACGGCGGCCTTCATCCCCGTCTTCGCCTCGCGGTCGAGGGCCTCGAGGTCGCGCAGGGTCACGAAGTAGGGCAGCCCGGGGCCCTCGGCCCCCGGCCACGGCGCCGGCCGGGCCTTCGAGCCCACCGCGAGGAGGAGCCGGTCGTACGCGAGCCGCGAGCCGTCCTCGAGGACGAGCGCTTGGCCCGCCGCGTCGAGCGAGGCGACACGCCGGCTCACGCGCTCGAACCGCATCCGCTCGTAAAGGCCACGGTCGTAGGGCTCGGTGTCTCGCAGGCTCGTCTGGCCCGCGAAGACGTACATGAGCGCCGGGCGCGAGAAGAAGTGGTCGTGCTCGGCTGAGACGAGAGTGATGCGCGCCGCGTCGTCGCGCGCCCGCAACGCGAGCGCCGCCTCCATCCCCGCCACGCCGTTCCCGAGGATCACGTGGTGCATGCCGGATCTACTCCCTCACCCATGCGGCCAGGACGGGCCGCAACGCCGCCTCGAAAGCCCGGGCGTCCGCGTCGCTCTCGGCCACGATGCCCACCGTCTCGCCCTCGACGCGCAGGAGGCGCACCGCGCGGCCGCGGACCTCCCCGGCGAAGCGCTCGTCGAGCCTCACCCCGTGTGGCACCAGGAACACCGACACCTGGCTCGTGGCCGAGGCGTAGTAGACGTGGGGCGCGAGCGAGACGTCGGGCAGCGGGCAGTAGCGCGCGCCCACGAGGGCGAGCTCGCCCACGCGGTCCGGCACCGGCGGCAGGCGCGTGCCCTGCCGCTCGAACCAGGCCCCGACGACGCCCGGCTCGCCCGACCACACCTTCGCGGGCAAGGGGCGGAACGAGAAGCAGTGGTCGTGGTCGCGAACGAGCTCCCACGCCACGAGCGGCGCGTGGCCGCGGGCCCAGAAAGCCGCGACGAGGACGGCCGCGAGCGGCAGGGCCCAGCGAGCCACGGCGGCCGGCGCCCAGCTCCGGCGCCGGGCTTGCGCGCGCACGCGGGCTTCGATGCCGGCGGGCAGCTCCGGCGCCGGCAGGCTCCGCAGGCGGGCGTGCAGCCCGCGCTCGGCCTCGGCCTGCGTCCGGCAGGCGGCGCAGGTCTCGAGGTGCGCGGCGACCGCCGCCGTGGTCTCGGCGTCGAGCTCGCCGTCCACGAAACCGGTGACGCGTTCCGGGTCGCAGCTCAACTCGTCTTCCCCCCCAGGGGTCCCCGGAGCAGGACGCGCCCCCTGTGGATGCGCGACATCACGGTGCCGACCGGGATCGTGTGCAGCCAGGCACGCGCATTCGATCCGGGAAGGAAGCGATCGAAGGCACGGTGAGCACGCATCTCCGCCTCGAATCGTTCCTCATGGTTCAAATGGCGCCACTCTCGGCGGCGTGTCCCCCGTCGTGAGCAACGCCCCCGGGCCTCCGAATATTCCGAGGCGGGGATTCTGACACAGGGAAGCGGCTCACTCCTGAGATGCTACGGCGAGCCGCCCGTTACCCGGGAAGCCTCGCCGAGAGCTCGAGGCGCGTGAACAGGCCGTCCGACGCCCACTCCTGGAACCAGCGGGCGAGCGCTTCCGGGCCGGGCGTGCCGCGGCGCCGGAGCGCCGCCGCGAGCGCCTGACCGACGCTGTGGCCGGCCGCCAGGTCCCGCAGCAGATTGAAGGCCGGATGGCTGAGCTCGCGCCTATAGACGGCGTAGCTCTGGCTGAAGACCGCGACCCACGCGTCGCGCCGCCGTGGCTTCGGGTGGTCGTGGTCGTCGCCCTTCGCGCTGTCCAGCCATTCGTTCGCGTTCCAGCGCAGCTCCACGAGCCGCAGCGCCGCGCTCGGGACGAGGCGCACCTGGTCCCAGGCGTCGGGCGGAACCGCCTCCAGCTCCTGTGCGTCGAGGCGCGGCGTCTCCTCGGCGTCGAAGACCTCGGTGACGGCCCATTCGAGGCGGGCGAGGTCCTGGCAGAAGCCGCGGCGCGGCACGCCGCGCGCCTCGCCGAGCCAGTCGGCGAGCGAGCGGCCGAGCAGGTTGAGCGTGTAGCTCCGCGACGGGTGGTCGCAGACGTAGTCGCGCACCAGCGCAGGCCAGCGTGTCTCGCCGAAGAAGTGCGCGAGCGCCGGGTAGTCGCTCTCGAGCGCCTCTGCCATCCGGAGGAGGTACATCTCGTGGTAGATGCCGATCCGCTCCCCGGCGGCGAGCGTGGCCGAAGGCAGCAGCACGTCCCCCAGGCGCTCGGGCGGCAAGAGCGCCGTGGCCTCGGGGCTCGCGAGCGCCGCGTCGAACGGGCCGGGGTGGACGATCACGGACTGCATCCAGCTCTGCAGGCCGCCTAGGGCGAGCTCAGGCGCCATGGGTCCCTGTCGCGAGTGCCGCAACGCCCCGCAGCGGCGCGGCCTTCGCGGCCTCGGCCCGCACCTCGTCGAAGGAGGGGATCGCCTCGTCCCACTCGAACAGCGTCGACACCGGCCCGGTGCGGACGCAGGCGCGGGCGTAGAGCGCCCACACCGCGTCGAGCGCCGGCCCGCTGTGCGTGTCGATGATGTGCGTGCCCTTGTTCGTGTGCCCGGCCAGGTGGTACTGGACCACGCGGTCGGCCGGGATCGCGTCGATGTAGCGCTCTGGTTCGAAGCCGTGGTTGAAGGCGCTCACGTAGACGTTGTTCACGTCGAGCAGCAGCGCGCAGTCGGCCTGCTCGGCGAGCCGCGCCAGGAACTCCCACTCGGGCATGCTCGAGGCCGCGAACGCGAGGTACGAGCTCGGGTTCTCGATCGCGAGCGGCCGCTCGAGCGCGTCCTGGACCTGCCGCACGCGCCCAATCACGTGCCGCAGCGTCGCCTCGTCGTAGGGCAGCGGCAGCAGGTCGTGGGTGTTGCGGCCGACGACGCCGGTCCAGCACAGGTGGTCCGAAACCCAGCGTGCTTTCGTGCGGTCGGCGAGCGCCTTCAGCTTGCGCAGGTACTCCCGATCGAGCGGGTCGGTGCTGCCGATCGAGAGCGAGACGCCGTGCAGCGCGACCGGATAGCGCTCGGCCACCTGGTCGAGCACCCACTGCGGCCGCCCGCCCGTGTCCATGTAGTTCTCGGAGAGGACCTCGAACCAGTCGAGCTCTGGCCAGCGGGCGAGGATCTCGCCGAAGTGGCTGGCGCGCAGCCCGATGCCGATGCCGAGGTCCGGGAAGCCGAAGCGGTTCATCGCAGGTGTCCTTCGGTATTGGTGAAACGAGGGCCGGGACGCCGGTCGGGCACGGCAAGCGAGGGGGTGTGCGCGCGAGTCATGGTCACCTCTCCGTGAGCCGCAGCGCGTGACCGTCGGGGTCGCGCAGGGTGAGCCCGCGCCGGAACCCTGCCTCGTCGGCGGGCAGCGCGACCTCGCCGGGCGAGACCCAGTTCGCCGCCGGCGGACGCAGCTGCTGCGCCGCGGCAGCTGCGTCGGCCGTCGCCAGCGTCGTCTGCCAGTGCAGGAGGTCGCTCGCGCGGAGATCGGCTGGCGCCGGGCGCCCGTCCCGTGGCGCCAGGTACTCGAGCAGCTCGATCCCCGGCCCGGCCGCCGCGCGCAGGCCTGTGATCCGCAGCCGCGCACCGAACACGTTGTTGAGGTGCTCCTGCTCGGTGCCCCAGTTCTCGCTCTCGCCCGCGACGCGCAGGCCGAGCGCGTCGCGGTAGAGCCGCAGGCTAGTCTCGGTGTCGGCGACCACGATCGCCGTGTGGTCGAGGCCCAGGAACAGCCGCCCGCTTTCGGCGGCGCGCTTCCACTTCGGGTCGCCCTTTCCGGCCGGGAACGCGATCAGCTCGAGGAAGTGCCCGTCCGGGTCGCGGAAGTAGAAGGCCTCGATCCCGCCGGCGTTCGGGTTCCAGTCGGGCAGCCGCTGGGGCCCGCTCGAGGCGTGGGCCACGTGGTTCTCGCGCAGCTTCCGGTAGGCCCGCGCCATGTCACTCACCACGATCGCCACGTGCTGGAAGGCGCGGTCGTTGCCGCGCATCTCGGCCGGGATCGGCCTGCTGCGCGGCGCCAGGTACTCGGTGAGCTCAAGTTCCTCGTCGCCGAGGCGGAGCGAGGCGACGCGAGCACGCAGGCCGAACACACCGGCGAGACGCTCCCAGGCCTCGCCCGCGATCTCGCGCTCTCCCGGCACGCGCGTGAAATCGAGCACCTCGGTGAAGAAGCGCGCCGCGCGGTCGAGATCCGAGACCGTGTAGCCCACGGAGACGACCGCATTCGCGAGCGGCGCCGCCTGCGCGGGGCGCGTGACCGGGGCCGAGGCCTGCGCCCCCGCGAAGACGGCCCCGGCCAGCGCGAGAAGCGCCGCGACGGCTCGCAGCAGCGGGCGCACCTCAGGCGCTCGCCACGGCGGTCGCCGCGGCGCTGGCGACACCCAGCCGCTGCTTGAGGTGCTCACCCACGCGCAGAGCGTTCGCCATGATCGTGAGCGCCGGGTTCACGGCCGCGCTCGAGACGAAGAAGCTGCCGTCGACGACGTAAAGGTTGTCGACTTCGTGGGCGCGGCAGTTCACGTCGAGCGCCGACGTCTTGGGGTCGTGCCCGAAGCGGATGGTACCGTTCTGGTGCGCTACCCCCGCGAGCGGGATCCGATCGCCGACGAAGAGGTTGCGCGCGAAGAGGCCCTGGTGGCAGGCGTGGCCGTGCTCCGGGCACTTCGTCTGCTCCTTCATCAGGCTCTCGAGCTTCTGGCGCAGCCGCTTGTGGCCCTCCTCGTTGTTGGGCCGGTAGCGGAGCACGATGCCGCCCTCGCGGTCGAGGCTCACGCGGTTCTCGGGGTCCGGCAGGTCCTCCGAGGTCATCCAGAAGTCGAGCGAGTGCTGCGCCATCAGCTCGAGCGTGAAGTTGGGCGCGATCTTCGGCGCCCCGGCGCGCAGCGCGTGCAGATCGAGCTTGCCGACGAAGGAGATGTGCCCCATCGGGAACTCCCAGTCCTTCGAGCGGAAGTAGAAGTCGTTGAGGCCGAGGGTCTTCTGGAACACGGTCGGGTTCGGGCACTTCGAGATCGCGAGCATCACCGAGTTGATGTGGCCCATGTAGTGGCGGCCGACCACGTCGCTGCCGTTCGCGAGGCCCCTCGGGTGGTGGTCGTTCGCCGAGCGCAGCAGCAGGGCCGCGGAGTTGATGGCACCGGCCGAGACGACCACGACGTCGGCCTCGAAGCTCTCCTCGACTCCGCCGCGCGTGACGCGGACGCCGGTCACCTCGCGCCCCGAGGGGCTCGTCTCGAGCCGCGAGACGTAGGCGTTCGTCAGCAGCGTGACGTTTGCGTGCTCGAGCGCGGGCTCGATGCCACAGACGTGGGCGTCGGCTTTGGCGTTCACCAGGCAGGGGTAGCCGTCGCAGGTCGCGCACCGGATGCACGGGCTCTTGCGATCCTTCTCGACGAGCTTCACCCCGAGCGGGACGTGGAACGGCCGCACGCCAAGCCGCGCGAAATCGTCGGCGAGCTGCTGGATGCGCGGCTCGTGCGACACCGCCGGGTAGGGGTAGGGCCCGCTCGCCGCCGCCTCGGTTGGGTCCTCGCCGCGCGTGCCGTGGACGTGGTAGAGCTTCTCCGCGGCCATGTAGTAGGGCTCGAGCTCGTCGTACGTGATCGGCCAGGCCGGCGAGACGCCGCCGTGGTGCCTGAGCTCGCCGAAGTCCTCGCGCCGGAGGCGAAAGAGCGCGGCGCCGTAGAACTTGGTGTTGCCGCCCACGAAGTAGTTGGTGTGGGGGTGGAGTGGCTTGCCGTCGCCGTCGTGCCAGAGCTCCTTGGTGTTGTAGCGGCCCTCCAGGTTGACCGAGCGCGAGTCCCAGTTCTCTTTCTCGCGCGGTACGAAGTCCCCGCGCTCGAGCATCAGGATCTTCTTGCCGGTGGGCGCGAGCGCGTGGACCAGCGTTCCGCCGCCGGCCCCGGTCCCGATCACGATCACGTCGTAGCGATTCGACACTGGAGTCCTCCCGGCCGCTCAGGCGGCCGATGCTTCGCAAAAAATGCAGCGCACGCCGCGCGCGTGGTCGAGCTTGGCGCAGTGCTGCGCCTGCCAGCGGGTGAGCGTCCCGAACGTCTCGGCCGCGAGCAGCATGCCGAGGGGCGGCGCCAGGAAGTAGATCCAGGCCCCGGTCCAGATCCCGCTCGGCAGCGCGGAGGCCACGGTGCGCGCCGGGTTCATGCTCATGCCCGAGAACGGGGCTTCGAACGTGATCCAGGCGGCAACGAGCACCGCGGCGGCAAGCCCGGTGAGCCGTGCGTGCCGGCTGCTCGAGACGGCGAGCACGGTCAGGATCAATCCGAAGGAGATGGCGGCCTCGGCCGCGAACGCCACCCACGGCCCCGCGGGCCCCGGTACGGTGGCCACGAAGCTCACCGCGGGGTGCGCGAGCGCCCCCTGGAGCAGCAGCGCCGACAGCACGACCCCGAGGACGCCGCCCAGCGCCTGCGCCGTGGCGTAGAACGCCGCGTCCTCCGGCTTCACCTTTCCGAGCCGCAGGAAAGTGAGCGTCACCGACGGGTTGAGATGCGCGCCCGAGCGCCGGCCCCAGGGTGAGTAGATGAGCCCCGCCGCGGTGCCGCCCATTGCGAGGCCCATCAGCATGCGGCGCACGCCGGCGTCGGGCAGGGCCTGGCGCGCGGTCGAGTCCGGGTGCTCGAGCAGCGTCCCGAACAGGCAGGCCGCGATCATGAAGACGCCCAGCCCGGCCGCCTCCATCAGGTACTCGGGCCAGTGGCGTCGCAGGGCGTCACGCATCTTGCCGGTTTGGATGCCGGGCGCCACGCCGCGTTACGCGCCGGGCGCGAGCCCGGGGCGGAGGCTCCCGCGGCGCCGAGCCGGCCGGGCCCCCGCAGCGGGCGCCGAGTCGGCGAGCACCACCCGCTCGAGCCGCAGCAGCTCGCCGAGCGACCAGGCCTGGAACGGGCAGCCGCCGGGACTGTGAGGCGCGTCGCCGTCCGCGACCTCGGACACGTGGCCGAGACCGGCCTCGCCGAGGTGCTGGCGCAGCGGGGCGACGAACCTCTCGCGCGCCTCGCGCTTCACCGCCGGTGTCGCTCCGCGCACGCGCACCCAGGCTTCGATGAACGGGCCGAGAAGCCACGGCCAGACCGTGCCCTGATGGTAGGCTTCGTCGCGCTCGACGACGCCGCCGCCGTAGGCCGGCCGATAGCCCGCTTCGCCCGGCGCGAGCGAGCGCAGGCCGAGCGGGGTCACGAGCCGGGCTTCGACCGCGCCAACCACGCGGCGCGCCCGGTCGCCTTCGAGGACCGGGAACGGCAATCCGCCGACCGCGAGCACCTGATTCGGTCGGAAGGCGAGGTCCACTCGCCCGGGCTCGTGGTCCACGTCCACCACGTCGGCGAGCGCCCCGGTCGCGTCGCTCCAGAAGCGGGCCAGGAAGGCGGCGCGGCCGCGCTCCCACTCCTCGGGAGCGG
>DASQER010000112.1:0-5575 GCA_035633575.1 Thermoleophilaceae bacterium | reverse complement strand
ACATGCCCTCCCTTCTCGACCTCACCAGCCAGGGCGATGTCGCGACCATCACGGACGACTCGTACCTGAACCGCAGCCTGCAGCTCATGGACCCGCAGCAGCTCTACGAGCTCTGGGAGCGCCAGCAGTGGCAGTCCCAGGCGATCGACCTCGAGCGCGACAAGGAGCAGTGGGCCGAGCTCTCCGGCGAGTTGAAGGAGGAGCACCTCTGGGGGCTCAGCTCCTTCTTCATCGGGGAGGAGCGGGTGACGACGCAGTTCTCCGGGCTCGTGATGGCCTACGAGGACGAGCAGGAGGAGGCGTTCCTCACGACGCAGCAGGTGGACGAGGCGCGCCACATGCAGTTCTTCGACCGCTACTACCGCGAGGTGCTCGGGGTCGACCACGAGTTCATCCAGGAGCGGCTCGCGGCCGTGCGCGTGCACGTGACGGACGCCTTCGTCGAGCTCTTCGACGAGCGGCTCGTGAAGATGGGCGAGCGCCTGATCGCCGACCCCTCGGACATGGACGCGAAGGTCGACTTCGTGGCGACCTACCACATGGTCATCGAGGGCACGCTCGCGCTCACGGGCCAGCACTTCATGCTCGGCTACTACGAGAGCCAGGACCTGATGCCGGGGTTCGCCGAGGGCTTCGCGAACATCGCCCGCGACGAGCACCGGCACGTGGCCTACGGGACCTGGTTCCTGCAGCAGAAGTGCGCCGAGGAGCGCTACCGCGCCCGCGTGCAGGAGACGCTCAACGAGCTGCTGCCGCTGGCGGCCGGCGTGCTCGTGCCCAAGGGCTACGCGATCGGCGACGACTACGAGTTCTTCGGCTACACCGCCCAGGAGCAGGCCGAGTTCGCGTACAGCGCGCTGTCGCGGCGGCTCAAGGTGATCGGCGTCGGGCTCCCTAGTCCATCGGCTGCATGAGCCAATCCATCCGCCGGCGCGCGTAGAGGAGCGGCTCGCCCTCTTCGAGGCGGCCGCCCTGGAGGTCGCCGATCAGGACGGTGTGGTCGTACTTCACGAAGTTCTCGGCGCGCCGGCAGCGGAGGTAGGCTAGCGTGCCCCCGAGCTCGGGCACGTCGCGGTCCCAGCTCCACTCGACACCGGCGAACTTGTCGTCCAGGGCGCGGTCGGCGAAGCGCTGCGCGAGCGCGAGCTCGTTGCTGCGCAGAAGGTGCACGCCGAAGTGCTCGCTCTCCGCCAGCGCCGGGTGGCAGCGCGAGTCGTGCCAGACGGACACGAGCAGCGAGGGCGGGTGGGCGCTGAACGACGTGAGCGAGGTCGCGGCGATCCCGCACGGGGCGCCGTCGGAGCGCCGCGCGGTGATCACGGCCACGCCGGAGGCGAGGTGCGTCATCGACTCGCGGAAGAGCTCGTGCAGCGGCGTGTCGGTGCTCATTCCCATCGCTCGAAGCTAGGCCCGGCGTCCTCACCGACCAGGGTATGCGTCAGGTCGAGCTCGGGGTCGGTGCCCGGGTGGTCGGTGCGCTGGTGCGCGCCGCGGCTCTCCTCGCGCGCGAGGCAGGCGGCGCCGATCAGCCTCGCAAGCGGGTAGCGCTCCTCGAGCAGCCGGGCGAGGCCGTCCGCGTCGCGGCGTAGGCCGGCGTGGCGCCAGAGCGCGGCCCGGGTGCCCTCCTCGGGCAGGGTCGGCGCGGCCGGCTCCGGAGCCGCGGCCGCACCCTCTGGGGCGGGCTCCGCGATCGCCACCAGCGCGGCCCGGCGCCCGAACACGACGCACTCGGCGAGCGAGTTGGAGGCGAGCCTGTTGGCCCCGTGCACGCCGGTGCACGCGCACTCGCCGACCGCGTAGAGGCCGGGCAGGGACGAGCGCCCGTCGAGGTCGGTGGCGATCCCGCCCATCGTGTAGTGCGCCGCGGGGGCCACGGGGAGGAGGTCGCGCGCCGGATCGAGCCCGACCTCGCCGAGCGCCGCCGCGATGTTGGGGAAGCGCCCGGCGTCCACGCTGCGCATGTCGAGCCGGACGGCGCTCTCCCCGCTGCGCTCGAGCTCGGCCTCGATGGCGAGCGCCACCTCGTCGCGCGGCGCCAGCTCGTCCACGAAGCGCTCGCCCTCCGCGTTCAGGAGCGTGGCGCCCTCGCCGCGCACCGCCTCCGTCACGAGGAAGCCGTCCCGCGACCCTTCGAGGCGCAGCGCGGTCGGGTGGAACTGCACGAACTCCAGGTCGGCCAGCGCGGCGCCGGCCTCGCTCGCGAGGCTGAGCCCCGCGCCGACCGCGCCGCGCGGGTTCGTCGTGCGCTGCCAGAGCGCGGCCATCCCCCCGGTGGCGAGGATCACCGCCGGCGCGGCGAGCGCGAAGGGCTCGCCATCGCGCGCGCGCACGGTCAGGCCCGTGCAGCGGCCGTCGCGGGCGGCGAGCGAGGTGGCGGCGAGCGGCTCGAGCACCCGGATGCGCTCGTGCGTGGCGGCGAGCGCCGACAGCGCCCGCGTGATGCGGCGACCGGTGGCGGCGCCGCCCGCGTGCACGACCCGGCGCTGCGAGTGCCCGCCCTCGAGCCCGAGCGCGAGGTTGCCGCCGCGGTCCGCGTCGAACCGCACGCCGAGCCGCTGGAGGTCGCGCACCCGCTCCGGCGACTCCTCGCAGAGCACGCGCACGGCGCTCGCGCGGGCGGCGGCGCGGCCGGCGGCCAGCGTGTCCTCGGCGTGCCGAGCCGGGGAGTCCTCCGGCGCGAGCGCCGCGGCGATCCCGCCCTGCGCCCAGTAGCTGGCGGTCTGCGCCAGCGGCGAGCGGCTCACGAGCGCGACGCTCGCCCCCTGCTCGGCCGCCACGAGGGCGGCGTACAGGCCGGCGGCGCCGGCGCCCACGACGGCGACGTCGGTGCTGAGGGGGTCGTCCACGGCGCGCAGGTACCGTACCGGCGCGCATGCCTCCGTTCTTCCGCCACCCCTCCTCGCTCGACCACGACACCGGTCATGGGCACCCCGAGCGCCCGGACCGCATCCGCGCCGTGGAGGCGGCGCTCGAGAGCCGCGACTGGCTCGGCTGGGAGCCGCGCGAGGCGCCCGAGGCCACCGACGAGCAGCTGCTGCGGGTGCACCCGCGCGAGTACCTCGAGCGCGTGCGCACGATGAGCGCCCGCGGCGAGGCGTTCGACATGGACACGCCCACCAGCCCGGGCTCCCACGAGGCTGCGCTGCGCGCGGCGGGCGGGGCCTGCGCGCTCGTCGAGTCGCTGCTCTCGGGCGGCGAGCGGACCGGCTTCTCGGCGCTGCGCCCGCCGGGCCATCACGCCGAGTGGGCCACCGCGATGGGCTTCTGCCTGTTCGCGAACGTCGCGATCGCTGCTCGCCACGCGCTCGACTCGCTCGGCGCCGAGCGGGTACTCGTGCTCGACTGGGACGTGCATCACGGCAACGGGACGAACGCGATCTTCCACGACTCCCGCGAGCTGCTCTTCGTGAGCATCCACCAGTTCCCGTTCTGGCCCGGGACGGGTCCGCTCGACGATGTCGGCGAGGGCGAGGGCGAGGGCTACTCGATCAACCTGCCGGTGCCGGGCGGCACCGGCGAGGCGGCCTTCCTGTCGCTGGTGGAGCACGTGGTCGCGCCCGTCGCGCGCCAGTACCGGCCGGACCTGATCCTGATCTCGGCGGGCTACGACGCCCACCGTGACGACCCGCTCGGCGGGCTCGCGCTCGAGACCTCCTCGTTCGGCGGGCTCTCCGGCCGCATGCGCGCGCTGGGGGAGGAGCTCGGCGCGCCGGTGGGTGCGGTGCTCGAGGGCGGCTACGACCTGAGCGCGCTCGCCGACTCGGTGGTGGAGACCATGGCAGCGCTCGGCGACAGCGCGGTGCCGCCCGAGGTCGCGCACCACCCGCTGGCCGACGACGCCGCCGACGTGCTGCGCCGCTACTGGAAGCTCTGAACCAGCTGCGGGTAGGCGCCCGGGTAGCGCTCCGCGAGCTGGGCGGCCTGGCGCTCGGCGCCCTCCGGCGTCGTGAAGCGCCCTGTGTAGACGATCCAGAGGCCGCTGCCGAGGTCGTAGGGGTCCGAGCGCATGAGGCCGGCCTCGAGGCCGGTCGCGCGGGCCGCCCTGGCGACCCTCACCGCCGCCGGCCTGTCGCTAGTCGTGATGAGGACGACCGTGTGCGCGGTCAGGCCCTCGGGCCAGCCGGGCAGGGCGCCGGTCTCGGCCGGCGCCGGCTCGCCCGAGCTCTCCTCCGCCTGGCCCTCACCGGACACGACGGCGGGCGCCTCCCCGGCGGCCGCTTGCGGCGCGCCGGCCGGGCGCGTGGCCGCGGGCTCGCCCGTGTCGCTCGTCAGCTCCGAGATCGCGAAGCCGAACAGCCCCGCGCCGATCACGATCGCCACGACGAGCAGCGCGGCGACGGCGGTCATCGGCTCCTGCGCGAGGGGCCGCCGCTCCCGTAGCGCGACCCGGCCGCCGCAGCTCAGGCACACGAGCTGGCGGCGATCGACCGGCTCGCCGCAGCTTCGGCAGGAGGCCTTGCTCACCGGCCCTCGAGGGCGTCCTCGAGCGCCCTCACCTCGCGGTCCACCTCGCCGAGCTCGATCGCCTTCTCCTGGAGCAGCTCGGGCGCGCGCCTGCCCTGGCGGTGGAGCTCGTAGACCAGTGCGCCGAGGTCGAGCAGCATGGCCTCGCGCTCTCGCCGTTGCTGGCGCAGGCGACGCCGCGTGCGGAGGTCAGCCACGGACGGCCTCCTCCACCACTCGCAGGATGCCCTCGCGGCGGCGCTCCATCGGGAAGGCCGTGAGGATGCGCTCGCGCGCCCGCCGCGCGGCGTCCGGGCCCAGTTCGAGCGCGCTGCGCACACCGTCCGCCACGTCCTCGGGGCTCTGCGACTCGATCAGCACGCCCGCATCGCCCACCACCTCGGGCATCGCGGTCACGTTCATCACCACGGGTACGCAGCCCGCCAGCATCGCCTCCGCCACCGCCAGCCCGAACCCCTCGTGGCGCGATGCCTGCACGTACGCGGCGGCGCGCCGGTAGGTGGCGTGCAGGTCGTCGTCGGAGAGCCAACCGGTGAACTCCACGTTGTCCCCGGCTCTCCTTCGCAGCTCCTCCACAGAGTCGTCGAGCCACTGGCCGACGAACGTGAAGCGGACGTCCGGCAGCTGCCTCGCCGCCTCGACGAATGGGATCTGCCCCTTCTGCACGAGCGTCGTGTGGTCGATGGCTCCCACGGTGAGCGCCTCGCGTTCCTTCGGCCCCGGCGGCTCGCCGAAGGGATCGGGCACGCCGAGGTGCAGCACGGTCACTCGCTCCGGGGGGATCGGCGTGTTGCGCTCGATCTCACGCAGGGTGTAGTCGGAGTGCGTGACGAGCCGCCGCGCGCGCCGCATGATCCAGCGGCTCGCGAAGCGGCGCAGCCCACCCTGCTGGTAGCCGAAGCCGATGTCGGGCATGTTCGCGGTGTCGAAGCCGCCGACGATCAGCACAGACGGCTTGCGCAAGAGCCAGGCCAGCGTGATCGGGAAGAAGGTGTGCCAGGAGGCAAACCAGCCGAAGACCACGTCCGCGCGCAGCACCCCGCGGACGACCTTCGCCAGGTTCGGCACGCGACCGGGCTGGAACAGGTCCTCGACCTCGTAGCGCTCGGCC